>NZ_JBJPHU010000004.1:0-147597 GCF_052939515.1 Phormidesmis sp. 146-33 | reverse complement strand
GGGCAAGCGGCTCCTGTGGCCCTGTCTGCTCCCGCTATCAACGCTTAGTCCTGACCGTCCGATGATTGAGTTAGGTTAGTTTGAAGAGAGTCTTCCTGAGAGGGAAGGCTCTTTTCGCGTTTGAGGGTTTGTAGAGGTAAAGATGGTTTTGGGAGCAGCGATCGTTCTTCTGCATAAATTCCAAGAAGCTTTTTGCTCCGATCACTTCGAGATACACTCAAGGGATTGCAAATCATCCGAGAACAGGCAGAAGCTCTAAGCAACGAAGTGAAAAGCCCCCAATCAGGTGGTTCTGGCGACTAATTTAGCAAAGAACCTTGCACTCCGCACTTTAGCCACAAGTTTTAGGGCTTCGGCTTCTGGACGACATCGCTTTATTTCCTCTGTCACATGGGAGGGAGGCAGAAGGTGTTTTCTGACGCTCAACAGGTGCCGAATTCACATAAGAAAAAGCACTGCCCATAATTGGATAGCGCTTGTGACTTTTTACAGTTTTGGATTAACTACTTAGCAGATTGCGATCGAGCGTTTAACTTCCAGGTATAGGCAGAAATTAGGTTTGTGGAGATGTGCGCGACGATCGGAACTAATAAGTTTCCTGTCCAGATGACGCTGTAAGCGAGAAGTGCACCGATGCAAGTCGCCCAAACCACATAAGACCACTGTTTTAGATTGCTCAAGTGCAACACCCCAAAACAAGCACTGGAGATCAAAACGCCTTCAAGATCTAGCCCAAACTCAGGCATCATCACACCTCGGAACAGCAGTTCTTCGCTTAACCCTGGTAGCAAACCTAGCCAGATCAAATCTAGAAAAAATAGCGGCTTGAGGACGAGTTCTAGGTAGTAGTCTGCGCTTCGACGATACTCACCCCAAAATCGATAGACCAGCGAACTGGCGGCAGTTATGGCAAGCCCAAGCCCGATGCCTGCTAGGGTTGCTTTTGCTGTCAATCGTACTGGGAGCAGCGTCACGTTACCCAACTGCATCCAACCCTTGGCGACCAGCATTAAAACAACGGCAGTGACTCCCATTGCGATGAGTACCTGAGTGCGGGTGAGGGGTTCCATTTCTGGAGTGTCGGGAACTTGCTGTGCCACAGGAATGATGAGGGTAAGTTTTCGTTGTCGTCCAGATTTTGAATTTCCCGGATGAGTCTCACAGTATAGCTGAAGACTTCGCAGCCTCACCAGTGTTAAAAAGACGTTCTACACGGAATCTAGTGGGGTTATGTGAATACGTGACTTGATATCCAGTGATTCTTGTCTGTTAAGTTTGTGTCGAGAGATTTTAGGGGCGAGATCGCAGCTTGCAATGAGTTTTGATTAATACCTGCGCGATCGCACACTAGCACCCCCAAAGCTTCTAAATAAGAACTCACTGAAACGGCTGAAATTCCTAAAACTTCTGGAGAAACCTGCATCTTTGTGTGATTGTCGTTGACAGCAATGATGCGAGTGTGTGATCGTCCCAGACTGAGAAGGGCACTGCCTCCACAAGCCGTTGCGGGAATGATGACGGCATCAATCTGATTCGCCCAAATATCACTCGCAAGATTTGAACTTGTGCGGTGAGAAATGAACTGAGGAGCGTGACTGAGACCGACCAGGACACAGGGCAAAAAGGTATAGCCTAATTCTTCGGCAGCCGATCGCGGCGACAAATTTGGATCAAGCGGTAAGGGCAAAAGGGCGGGCGCATGGGCACAGGGAATTTGAAAAGTCCGCACGATCAAATGGCTGATGACGGCTTCTGCACCTGCCAGCGGATCGACTCCTTGACCATGACGATAGTTTTGCAGGGCCTCACTTCCGACATCATCTGGGAAACGAGCCACTACTGCGATCGCGTCCGCTCCTGCTTGATGAATTAGCTTGTCGGCTGCTCTAAGCAAACTGTCTGGATGATCGGTCGTGCCCCAAGCTGCCCCAGACGAAGCTGTTTTTAGCTCAACCTTTAAGGGTTGGTCGGTGACAATATAGTCCGATAGGCTAAGACCCAACGTGGCTCTGGCAGCATCGGCTACCTGAAGATGACGCGATCGCAAGTCGGATTCAACGCTCTGGTCAAAAATGATGCCGATGCGATTTTGACGAACGGGACGCAGCCCCCAGTTTCCAGCCGCAAACTGATCCAGTCCGTACCCTTCCACATAGAGAGCATTGGGCAGATTCCAGTAAAGCTGGGCCCCGTTGAGCACATTGGGATGGGTGATCAGGCGATCGACTACTTGAGCGATTGCTCTCGCGACGGGCATTGCATCTCCTGCGTAGCCACCGATCGCCGCCCCAATTCCAGTTGGCACAATCAGAACGGCTGTATAGGGACGCTTAGTCATGAGTTACGATCGCTTCGACGTGAGCCTTTTGGGTTTCAACATTGACCTGAGTGACTGCCCAACGGAGCGGATCGCCATACTTTTTGAGTTCGGTTTCGATGGCAATTTGGAGGGCGATCGGGGAGTCTTGAAGGTCAATTTCTGCTGTAACAAATTGTGTTTTCATGACGTTACTTTTTCTGTTGTTGATGTTGTCCAAATTGCTTTTGATAAACGATTTCTTCTTTTTCAGTTTCAATTTTGAGGTCAGAGCGGGGAAAGGACACACAGAGCAATGCATACCCCTGCTGCTGCAATTCTGGGCTGACTCCCATTCCGTCGGTTTGATCGACTGTCCCGGAGAGAATCTGGGCGGCGCAAGTGGTGCAAACCCCCGCTGTACAGGAGCTTGGTAAATCTAATCCCAAGTGGTTGGCAACGTCTAAAACGGTGCGATCGTCGGGCACTTCGATCACATGAGTTTGTCCATGATGCAGAATTTCGACTTGATAGGTAACCATTTTGAGCATTTGTGCAGATGTATTCTCTTCCCCATTTTACGGGAAGCGGGGCTGAGAAAGATGGGACAATCCGATCAGGCCAAGCAGTGGGTGCGAATGGACTCGTCCCATATTCTGCAAGCAGATTTCTGAATAAAAGACAAGATCGCAATCAGGCAGAGATTGATCGTCGTCGAGAATTTAGATCGACGATTGAGGCAGTTCTGGATATTTTGCGCGATCAGTTCACCAGTAATGGACACGGAGAGTACCCTTCTCACGGTGTCAGGCTCGTATTTTGCGGCTCGTATTTTGCAGAGCAGCGATATCCTCAGCGTCCCAATCGTCGCCAAAATTGGTGTACTCGACTTTCCCAAGTTTCCCAGTAAGCAGCCATTGTGTCGGGTTCAAACCAGAAGATCTCGGCGGGTCTGTCAGGAATGGCGACTACAAGCAGCGCATGGCAAAGATTGAGATCATACTGCTGATAAAGCTGATTGACTGCGCCACAGTAGGCGACAACTTGCAGTGGATAATCGTAGAGACGATCGACCGTTTGTTTGGGCTTGTCTGACGTTTTCCATTCACAAATGCAAGGCGTGCCCTGATAGCTGGCGACACAATCGACCACCCCGGCATAGCCCAATTCGTCATGAAATACGGTGCCTTCGATCAAACGAATTTGTTCGAGCGATCGCAGCACGGGTTCGACGCTTTCCCAATAAGGGCGAATGGACTCTGGACAGGAAACGGCTTCTCCCTGGAGGTAGCGCTGAATTTGTTTGTGAGTTCCCGTCCCCCGGCGGCTGGCAGTTTGAGTAATCTGAGCCGCTTCTTGAGTGCCAATCCGCTGTTGCCAATTCAAGAGAGCTTGTCGATCTTCCCAGGGTTTGGTGGCGTTGAGAATGGTGGTGACACTGGGGAGACGATCGCCGCCCTCCGTGACGTAATACTGCTTGCCCGCCTCGCGAACTTGCTTTGTTTTATAGTGAGGTAGCAAATCAGACACCACAAATGCTTCTAACAACGCTGTCAAGATTATCCGTCTAATTGCTAGATACTTAGCTATCGTATTTGAGCTTTGAGAATTCGATCGTTAGCTAGTCGTCAATCAATTACTCAGAAGGCAGCGTAAACCAGAATGTCGCCCCTTTTCCTGGCATACTCTCAACGCCGATCTGCCCGCCGTGAGCCGTAATAATCTGCCGACATAGAAAAAGCCCTAACCCGATGCCCGCCGATCGCCGCTCTCGTCTGCCTCGCCTATAGCGATCGAACAACTGATCACACTCTTGGGGGGTCATACCCACGCCGTCATCGCAAATCTCACAGCGAATCAGCGAGTTAGCGATCGTCATTTCAACGGTCACCGTCAGCCCCGGTGGATTGTGTTGGATTGCATTCGTCAATAAGTTTTCAAACACGCGCTGGAGCTGGGCAACATCGCCGATCACAGGCGGTAGTTCTTTGGAAACACCACTCACCAGAGTGACCCGATTTTCTAAAGCTAATGGCTCCAACTCTGCCAAGACGGTCTGGACTAAGGAATTTAGATAAACGGCCTCGCGACGCAAAACCACACCCTTAACTTCACTCGAATGCGCCTCAAGCAGGGAATTGATCAACTTAAGCTGACGATCGCAACTCTGCATCATGCGCTCCAAAATCGATCGCGCCACCTCGATTGTCTCTTCTCCTGTACGTCGCTTTAATAGGTTCTTTAGCACAAGACTCAATCCGACGCTCGGCGTTCGTAAATCGTGAGATACAGCATGAAGAAAGTCCTCTTTTAGCTGACTCAGTTCCTGAAGCTCTGCCATTTTTTGTCGCAACTCTGCGGTGCGATCAGTGACTTGGATTTCGAGATTGGCGTTGAGAGACTGCACCTGCTGATAGAGTTTGGCGCTCTCAGTAATGTCATTCATGACGCACAACGCGCACGGTTCGCCACTCACCTGAATCATTTCGGCAGAAAACAGCACCTTGCCGTGCTCGCCTGATTTTCGCCGAAACTTGAGTTCTACATCTCGAATAAAGCCTTTCTGCTCTAAATGTTGGCGAGTAAATGCCCGTTCTTCTAAATTAGACCAGACACCCAGGTCAAGCGTGGTTTGCCCCAAGATTTCTTGGCGAGAATAGCCCAACATGCGGCAAAAACTGTCGTTGACTTCAAAAAAGCGTCCGTCATGAAAGGTCGCCAACACCATTGCACTGGGGCTACAGCGAAAGGCCGTCGAAAACTTTTCTTCGGACTCTCGCAGGGCGGCCTCAGCTTGTTTGCGATGCGTAATATCGCGCATGATGGCTAGAACTTCATCCTCACCACAGACGACGATTCGGGCCTCGCGATCGCGCAACGATCCTTTCACCCAAATCTGGTATTCATAACATTGCATTTCTTGGGTTTGCAGTGCTCTCTCAATGTAGTGAAGGCGCTGATCCGCGAGATGAGGCGGCAGCAGATCTTGAAGTCGTTTCCCCAGCACATTCTCTGGCAAAAGGGCAAGTTCGGTCTCTTGTCCAGCGTTGACATCCAAATAAGTGCCATCTCTACGAATCCGAAACAGGCTATCAGGAATCACATTCAACAGCGCCCGGTTGCGAATTTCACTTGCTTGCAGGGACTCTGATTGTGGAAAAGCGCTGAGGTGACTGGGCATCTCGCCAAGCAACTGCTTGAGACGGGTAAAAGCCGCATCGTCTCGGCAGCAATCTCGCAACGCTTGAAGGTAAGCAGCAGAGGACATAACGAGCTAGAGCAAAGGACTCATCAGAGTGCTAACAAATCGCCAGTAGACCCATCTTCTTTTGAGGGAAGGATTATTCTTATTTTGCAGTGATTTGAGTCACAGGACAAGGCTCAGAAAAAAGGCAAGACGATCGCTCCTCACAGACATAGGATAGAAGCTACAGTTTCTCAGTCCAAATTCCAGAATTTTAACCGTGATTCATTCACTGATTTGAGCGCTCTAAAACTAGAGAAAACTATTGCCAAACACCTCTAAAATGACCAGTTGTTAAAGTGTCCTAAACTCGGAAACTTAATCAGGAACCTTTCGCTCTTTGTAAACAGGAAGTAGAGAAAACTTGAGTTGAGAATTTAGAAATTATAGAAGATTTCTTTAGAAGAACTAAACTCTTTCTGAAGAAGGATGTTGGAACTTTCTAACCAATTCAGTGTCTACTTATATACAGCAAAACAATCGTGAATTTTTGGGAACGCCTACTATGTCAAGTGCATTTAAATCTGGAACGGCTCTGTTACTTACGCTAGGAATTGGCGCGGGAGCAATGGCTCCGATCGTCGTTTCTGCCCCTGCTTTCGCCCAAACTACGTTCTCAGATGTCTCTTCAAACTACTGGGCCAGTAGCTTTATTCAAGAACTCGCATCGCGGGATGTGATTAAAGGATTTCCCGACGGAACTTTTCGCCCTAACGACCCCGTGACTCGTGCCCAATTTGCGGCAATGATCAGCAAAGCATTCAATGCTCAAACCACCAGAAGCACCGTTAATTTTGTAGACGTTCCGAGTAATTATTGGGGCTTTCAGGCAATTCAAACAGCGTATACAACTGGGTTTTTGGCAGGCTATCCAGGGAATGTTTTCCGCCCCAATGAAAATATTCCTCGTGCTCAAGTTCTGGTTTCTCTTGCCAACGGTCTGACTTATGCCAGCACGACCCCTGCCGAAACGACGCTGCAACTATTCACTGATGCCACTGACATTCCTGGATATGCTCGTGGTAGTATCGCCGCTGCTACCGAACGTCGCATTGTCGTCAACTATCCCGATGTACAGTTGCTTAACCCCAATCGGGCGGCCACTCGTGCCGAAGTTGCAGCCTTTATCTATCAAGCGTTGGTCAGCACAGGGCAAGTTGCGGGCGTTCAGTCTCCTTACATTGTCGGTCAAGCGCCGACCCCTCAGCCTCAAGCGGTTCGCATTCCCGCGGGTACCGAAATTCCCCTGCGCTACGACAAGGCAGACAAGATTTTGTTAGCCAAAAATGAACCCAATCCCACCCCGATCACGCTGACTGTTGCCCAAAACATTGTTACCTCTGATGGAACGGTGTTGATTCCTTCGGGTAGTCAAGTGACGGGTCAACTGGTCGTTGCTCAAGGCGGAGCGCAGTTTAGAGCCAGCGAATTGACGTTAGCGAATGGTCAAAAAATTGCGATCGATGCCACCTCTAATGCCATCACCCAGACCGAAACCGTTCGTAAAGGCGCAAATACAGGCACCATTCTTAAAGATGCAGCCCTGGGATCTGCGGCCGCTGCGGGAATTTCGGCGGTCACGGGCGATCGCAACATTAAGGCAACCGAAGTGCTGATTGGCACAGGAGCAGGAGCTTTGGCGGGGTTGATCTTTGGCGGCGATCGCATTGAGCTAATCTCAATCCGTCCCAACACTGACCTGAGCCTAAAACTCAATTCTGAACTGGTACTGCCTCGTCCCTAGAGTTTTGAGTTGGACTAAGGGCGTTGCTGAATCAGGGGATGAACTGCCCCAAAGCGGCGGGAACCTCAAGGTTCAAAGTCCCCCAATTTTGGGGGATTTAGGGGGCGAAAAGATGGACACTTCCCACAGATTCATCCCTCCAATCAGCAACGCCGGACTAAGGATTGTGAATTTAAAACCAACCCTTGCGTAGGCTGTGTTGAGTCACGCGAGACGCGCCGATTGCAACCGTTAGGTGCGTTTCTCTATCGCTCAACACACCCTACAAAATTCGGTATTATTCAATTCTCATTCCTGATCTGATACAGCAGTCCTAAGCATGTGGGAATCTCGAAGAGAGCAGAGCGAAAATCTTCAATTCGCGCTAATTTAACGTGAATTCGATGAAATCTTTCGCTGTGGTTGTTAATCTAGGCAGCCCCCTAAATCCCCCACGAGTGAGGGACTTTGAACCTAAAATCTTGTCTGAAAGTCCCCCAAAATTGGGGGTTGGGGGGCAGAAGCGCGGAACAACGCAGCAAAAAAACTTCATCGAATTCGCGCTAATTTAACGGCTCTCAAGACAAGGGGTTAGAAAAAATCTTCAATTTTCTCCCTTGCGGAGCCAAACTACAAAGGTCGTTCCTTGACTCACTGGCGGTTGGTCTGAGTTTTCAGAAATCCAGCCGTCCGTTTTTATGGGGCTAAACACTTCGATTTCTCCCTGCATCTGTTCGACGAGACGACGCGCGATCGCCAGCCCCAACCCGGTTCCTGGAATATTGGTTTCAGCCTGCACGCCTCGATAGTGTCGCTCAAACAGTCGAGGCAAATCTTGAGATGGAATGCCGCATCCGGTGTCACTGACTCGAATCGCCACCCGATCGCCCCCATCGACTCGAATATGAACTTGCTCTCCGGCGGGCGTGTACTTTAAAGCATTGTCGATCAGATTGCTCAACACTTCTCGCAGCGCCCCAGAATTAGCCACCACCAGCGGCAAAACCTCTGGAATCGCGGTACGAATCGTCAGTTTTTTCTCTTGAGCCATCGCCCTTGCCGACACCAACAACGGTTGCAAGATCTCAGCGATCGCACAGAGTTCTAAAGTCAGACTTGAAGCACTCAACACCCCGGCTGGGAGTAGTGGAATTGCGGACTTGGCGGGGTCGGTGAAATCAGGCTCATTCGGCGAAATTAAATCCACTTCGCCTAACTCGATCGCTTGATCAAACTGCAACAACAACTCCTGAAGGCGATCGCTTTCTCGCACAATGCTAGTTGCCACTTCTCGGTTAGCATCCTCCGCCTGCAAGCGTCTTAATAATAATTTACCAAACGTTCGCAGGGCGGTCAGCGGATTGCGAAACTGATGCAGCAGATTGTCCAAAACGTCATGCTGTTGAGTTTGCGAAAGGCGCTGCTGACGGTGAGTGTGATCCAGCCATTGGGCCCGTTGATCCATGATGCAAGCCAGCGCTAACGTATCAGCGATTTTCTCAATCTGGCTGCGTTCCCAATTTGTCCAGGGGCGATCGTCCCGCTCGGTGACCAACAGCCCCAACACCATCCCCTCATGCACCAACGGTAAAACAACCTGACGCTGCTCCGCCAGAGAATTGGCAGGGGATAGAACTTCTTGAGTGACGGCATCGGGCAGCGCGACTGAGGCGTTTTTGGCAGGCAACTGAGGCATATCTGCCGGAGGCAAGGCCAACTGACCCGACTTTTCGAGAGGACTGGAGGATTCAGGGTAGGCAGCGATCGCAATTAGCGTCGTCTCTGCTCCTTCGACCAATTCCTCTGTCAGATAAACCACACTCAGCGAGGCTCCCAAGGTCTGACTCAACAGGGAAATTTGCGATCGACAAAGTGCCACAAATTCAGAACTGGTGGGCATTAACATGCTGCCAAAGGGCCTCTTCGAGAGTGCAACCAAAAAATTGCCATTGACTTTAGGTATTTGTAACCAGTAATTTAGAGAGATACGGCTGAACTTCCCGCTTCGACTTTCAGACGGTGGACTTCAGACCTCTAGACGATTGCCCCGCTAGATTGGTTGGTTGAGACCGCCCCGGCGCCTGCTGGGTGAACAACCAGACTTTCATAGTCTCAAGTCAACTGTCCAGAGTCCTTAGAAAGCCTTTACGCACTGTTACAGTTCCTTGAGTCTTAGGTTAGCAAGTGCAATGCTGGATCATCCACTTTGTGTCCCAACTCTCAATACTAAAACCTTAAGAAATTGTAAAGTTGCGTTAAGAGAAGTTGAATTCTGGAATCACAGCCGATATACTTGCGACGGCTTTTGTAACGATCATTACAACTTGACAGTTAGGAAAGGAGGTAAGGGGTTTGGCAAGGAGACGTAAGCGGAAGAGTCGTCGGCGTCAAGAAGGGCGCAGAATTTTGGAGAACGTGCCTCAGTACAGCATTGAGTGTGGTGAAGACAAGCCCGTCACTGCTGCCCGGAAGTTTATTCACTCTGAGGGCATTCTTCCCCCGGCGCTATTGCTAGTCAAGAGAAATGAGCATACCACCGATCGGTATTTCTGGGCAGAGAAGGGGCTTTTTGGCGCGCAATATGTCGAAGAAAACCATTTCCTATTCCCCAGTCTGAAACCTTCGGACGAAGAGTCGGAACCTGTAGTAGCCTCTGTTCGCAATCAATAGCCTGGACTGGTCACGTCCCACAATCATCGTCTGTCGAGACTGTATCTGTAGATGAACTGGTTGTGGGGCTACCAAAGGGCAAAGCAAGGTTGAGTGAACGTGAGATAGTTAAGCGATCGGGCGATTCAGTCAGCAGGCTTTATAGCTTTCAGCAGGCTTTATATCTTCATGATTTGAAGTTTGTTGTCAAAAGTCACTCCACGCAAAAATTATTTCGTTGACCAGGCTTAATCAGTCTGGAGCTATGTCAAATTCCCCATTCAAGTTGAGAAACCTGGGTGGGGTTTTTCCATATCTTGATAAGTTTTTTACTTTTCTACCTCAGATCGCCCTAAAGGAATGTGAATCTGATGGAGCTTTTTCGCTTCGTTATTGAGCGCTTCGCCCCCTAAGTCCCCCAGAATGGGGGACTTTGAATCAGCATGATTTCTTTGAACTCTGGAATTTTTTCTTGGTCAAAGTCCCCCAATTTGGGGGATTTAGGGGGCTGAAGCCGATTCAAACGAAGCGAGTCCCTCTCATCGAACTCACGTTAAAGGAATGTGAATCTGATGTGAATTTCGTTCTAAAAGTCCCCATTGCCAGATTGACGGCAGATTGTAAAGCTAAGAAGTTTAGTCGAATGGTGAAGATAGGTTACTCGCGGTTTGCGATCATCGATGGCTCTAACCAACCGGGAACATAATGGCTACATTTGCGAAGTTCACGATCGAGCGCTTCATAATTGGCTTCTTTTGCCAGCACCAGATCCCAAAACTGGACAGAATGATTGAGATGAATCGTGTGGCAAAGTTCGTGAATCAAGACATAGCGCACCAGATGAGGCGGCAAAAACAGCAGCTTGTAGTTGAGGCTAATATTTTTTTGATAAGAACAACTCGCCCACAGCGTCTTCTGACCTCTTACCGACGCTTTGTTAAACGGAAGCTGTAATTCTTGGCTGACTGACCACAGCCACGGCACTAATCGCTGATAAGCCTTGTGGGAGAGCCACTGCTGTAAGAGCGACTTACAAGCCTCCTCGTTTTGGGTGCAGCCTTTGAGAATGAGGCGCGACTTGCTTTTTTCTGTCAGCGTAATTCGAGAAGCGCTAGTCGGAACGTAGTCTACTTGCCAGAGTTGAGCGGTTGCCCTGAGATTTAACTCATCTGGCAGCGCATGAGAAACTTCTAGCGCCAATTGTTGTCGCTGTTCTTCGAGTCGTCCGATCGTTTTCTCGATCCAACTCTGTTTGTGCTGCAAGATTTCAGGAATACGGCTCTGGTCAAATCCTTTAGGGATAATCACTTCTAGACCACCCTGAACTGACATTCTCAGGCTGACGTGTTTTGCCTTCAGGCTTTCCCGGATTTTGTAGTCAGGTAGCGCCGTAAGCTGACCAGGGATCAGTTTAGACTCAACCATGTGTATTCATATTGGCTGTGCTTAGTCAGTAGAATATCTTAGCGCCGAATGACGGTGAGCTACATTCAATCTTAATTCAATCTCTATCGTTAGATTACAGCGAATCTAAGCGCCGGCGCAACTGACTACTGATCATATCAATTACGGTGACGACGATCAGTAAAACAATCATCATGGTCGTAGCTTTATTGTACTCAAAGCCCCGAATATAGTTGACCAATTCAAAGCCAATTCCTCCGGCTCCGACGACTCCCAAAACCGAGGCAGAGCGAATATTGTACTCAAACATATAAAGAGTGTAGCCCAATCCGAGCGGTAGCACCTGTGGAAATATCCCATACTGAGCGATTTGCATCCACGAAGCCCCACTGACTTGCAGCGATTCGATCGACCTGGGGTCAACGGCTTCGATCGCTTCTTGATAAAATTTTGCCAGGTAGCCGATCGTATAAATTCCCAGTGCCAAAGTTCCTGCGGGTGCGCCCAATCCAGTTGCTGAGACGAAGAACAACCCCAGAACAATGGAGGGCACCGATCGCACCGCATTTTGAATCAAATTGGCAAGCCAGCGAATCCACCTAGGTGTCAAGTTGTGAGCAGACAGCAGCGCGATCGGAATGGAAAGCACGGCACCGATCGTTGTTCCCCACAAAGACATTTGAATGGTTTCGATCAGGGCTTTGATAGCGACATCGGTGACTGCCCAATCGGGGGGCAATAGTCGAGAGACAAAATCGATCGTGTAAGGTATGCTCTCGTTGAGCATTTCCAGGTTGAGTTTGAGTCCTCGAAGCGCCCAACCATAGACAAAAACCAGCCCGACTATGATCAGCAGCCCCTTTAACCAGGGTTTGAACCGAGACGCAGAAAGTTTCATGGGTTGCCTAGAGAAAGATGGTCAGGCAAGTTTTCGCAAGCGCCATCATAAACCACACGCCCCGCATTCAGCACGATCGCTCGTTGGGCGTAATGGGCGGCGATCGTCAAGTCATGCAAAACCGAAACAATGGTCATTCCTTGCTGATGCAGGTGAGAAAAAATATCCATAACTTGTTTGGCCGCCAGAACGTCCAATCCTGTAATTGGCTCGTCTACCAGAAGAATCTTGGGCGACTGGATCAACACACGGGCGATCGCGACTCGTTGGCGTTGTCCTCCGCTAAGTTGGCTGGTTTTTTGGTCAATCTGAGCGTCTAATCCCAACTCTTGTAGAAGCTGAAGGGCACGCAGGCGATCGCTGCGTCGGAATCCCGTGAGAGTTTGCCAGGCCGATCGCTGCCCCAGACAGCCACACAGAACGTTTTCTAGCGCAGTCAGTTGAGGCACCAAGCCGCCCCCCTGAAACAAAATGCTCACGTCTCGACGCTGCCGCAGCGCTTTGGAATTAACCGCCACCCCGTTGATGTGAATGTTGCCTTTTTGAATGGGCACCAACCCCACCAGCGATCGCAGCAGCGTCGATTTGCCTGCCCCATTTAGCCCCAGCAGCGTGACAAACTCGCCCGATCGAATCACACAGTTGACTCCATCCAGCGCCGGACGCTTCAACGCTGCCAAAAACGGAGAATGCAGGTTTGAGCAAGCGATCGCCGCAGAGGTTGAAGGTTGAATATTTTGAGCTACCTGATTTCTGTTCATTTCATCCCTCGTCCCTCTCGCGCGGCGAACCCCTCATTCCTACGGCTCAATTCCGGCTCGCTGCAACGCATCTCTCATGGGTGCCAGATGACGATTATGGTCAACCCGCACCAGTTGGGTAGAATTGTACAGCCCAGACAGCAAGCCGTTGTTAGCAGGCTGATTGAGTTTTTGCAGTGCAGTAATCAGTCTTTCACGCATCGGTGCAGGAACGCGATCGTCGATCGACACACCGTGAGCAGGAACCCCTGAAATTGCATGGAACACTCTCAAGCGTTTTCCTTCTTCTGCGGTGACGTACGGAGGCTTGAGCGTATACTCAGAAACGGCAGCAACATCAGCTTGCCCTCTCAAAACAGCCTGCAAAGCGGCACTGTAGTTGCCACCGTAGCTGACTTGCCCAAAAAAGTTGCTCAGGCGATCGCGGTTTGGCACCAGCCCCTGTTTGACAAGCTCACCCACCGGAACGATAAAACCAGAGCCGGATGTAGGAGAGGTAAACGCAATCTTTCGACCTCTAAGCTGCTCTAGATTTTGTTTGTTATTGCCTTTGCTTCTCAGCGCACTGTCGTTGCGTACAACAAAGATGGAGCGGTAAGTGTAGCGTCCAGAATAGTCAGGACGAACTTCGGCAAGGTAAAGTCTCGCGTTGGCTAACTGCTGGGCTTTCATTGCAGGACGGCTACTCAAAAATGCCACCTCAGCCCGATTTGAGCGCAAGGCCTCTACTGCGGCAGTATCGTCGGCTACGATCGCCTCAACTGGCATCTTCAATTCGTTGGAGAGAAATTGAGCGACGGCGTTGGCTTTGCGCTGTAGGTCAGTTGCGCCTGCCCGACTCGGAAAAACAATTCTCAAACGATTTGGGCTGTTTTGAGCAATGAGAGTCTGCAACGGAGCGGCTACTTTTGTAACCGTCTGAGAGACCGTGCTGCTAGCGACTGTAAGACCAGATAACCCAAGTAATACAGCACTTGCGCCAAATATCAACTTTTTGCTCAAAGCCATGACGAATTCCTACGGTGAATGAATGGTGTCTTTTATCGCTGCAAATCTTTAGCGATGAGGTTAGGAAAATCGTACGGCTTCTTGGGAATTAAAGTCAACGGAATTGCTGAGATTTGTTCTCATTTACATAGTTCGTTGTCATTTACATGGGTAGATGAAACTCTATGGTTGGCGATCGTGTTCTAGATATGCGCTTTGATTACGTCCGATTAGGCGAGGCAAGATTGCGAAACTCTGTAAATTGGGGTTCAAACAAGAGTTTGACGCATCCGGTTGGCCCGTTGCGATGTTTGACAATATTGACTTCGGCGATGCCGCGATCGGGCGAGTCTGGATTGTAATAATCGTCACGGTAAAGCATCATGATCAGATCGGCATCTTGCTCGATCGACCCACTTTCGCGCAGGTCAGACATCATCGGACGCTTATCGGCCCTGGCTTCGACGCTGCGGCTCAACTGAGATAAAGCAATGATCGGAACGTTTAATTCTCGCGCCAAGGCTTTGAGCGATCGCGTAATTCGCGCCAATTCTTGAACTCGATTTTCGCTGCCGCTGCCTTCCATTAGCTGTAGATAGTCGATGAGAATCAGCCCCAATATGCCGCCTTGTTCTGCCTGGAGTCGTCGCGATCGCGATCGCATTTCATTTAAACTAATGTTGGGCGTGTCGTCTACAAAGACTTGAATTTCAGAGAGACGGCTGATTGCGTGACCCAGGGGTTCCCATTCTTTGTGGCTGATGCGCCCCGATCGCAGTCGATTAGACTCAATTCGAGACTCTTTAGAGAGCAAGCGCTGAATGATCTGCTCCTTAGACATTTCCAGGCTAAAGATCGCCACAGGCAGCTTGTGCTGAATTGCAATATTGCTGGCTAGACCAAGCGAGAACGCTGTTTTTCCCATTGACGGTCTGCCCGCCACAATCACCAAGTCCGATCGCTGAAACCCCTGAGTCATTGCGTCCAGGTCATAGAATCCACAGGCAAGTCCGGGAACAGCCATGCCAATCGATCGCTGCTCAATTTCTGAGAATGTTTTGGTGAGAATGTCTGCGGTCGAGACGAGTCCCTGGTTTGGGCGAACCTGCGTAATGCTGAAAACCTTTTGCTCTGCGTCATCGAGGACGTTTTCCAGGTCTTTGGCGGTTTCGTGACCCAATTGAGAAATTTGTTGCCCGACTCCGATCAGCTTGCGGCGCAGATATTTGTCTACCACTAACTGAGCGTAGCGATCGATATTCACAGCGCTGACGGTGCGATCGACCAGTTCTACTAGCTTGCTTTGTCCACCAACTTTCTCTAACAAGCCGTGATCCTGTAGCCAGGTCGCCATACTCATCAGATCGGTCGGACTTCCCTGGTTTTGTAACGTCAGGGCGGCTCGATAAAGCTCTTGATGGGCGCTGAGATAAAAAGCTTCGGGACGCAGAATATCGAGAACTCGGCTAATGGCTTCTGGGTCAAGCAAAATGCCTCCCAAAATCGCCTCTTCTGCATCAATGTTTTGAGGAGGAATGCGATCGTGAAACGGTTGGAAGTTAAGTTCTTGAACCATGATCGGCTGTAAGGAGGATAGGGCAAATCCGAGGGGTGAGCCACCGCCGCATCGCTCCACTCGACCCTCTCACTATATAGCTTGCTGGTATCTTAGCAGAAAATAGTAAGCTTGTATTAGTTTTGAGTTTTGAGCGCTGACTGCTTGACGACCCCAAAACCCAAAACTTCAAACGCAAATGCCAAACTACTGAGCGACGACTTGAATCGTAATCGTTGCCGAGACTTCGGGGTGTAGCTTGATTTCGGCCTTGTACTCGCCCAAACTGTGAACTTCGGGAAGGGTAATGCCACGACGATCAATCTCTTGACCTGTCGCTGCTTTGAGCGCATCCGCCACATCCTGGTTGGTAACCGTTCCAAAGATGGCTTCTTTTTCGCCTGCTTGTTTAGCGATCGAGATGGCACCCACTTTTTCGAGGGCTGCTTTTTGAGTGATCGCGACTTCTTTGAGTTCGGCGAGGCGTTGACGTTCGATTTCTCTGCGTCGCTCCACCTGCTTGAGAATGCCACGAGTCACATTGACCGCTTTCCCTTGAGGGATCAAATAATTTCTTGCATAGCCGGGAGCGACTTCGACGAGATCGCCCGATCGTCCCAACTTGCTCACATCCTCACTGAGGACTAACTGAATACGCTTCGCCATAATCTTCCCTAATTGTCAACTGTGCCGCACAAACGATCCATTGTACCGTAACAAGCGTGATGAACTCTCGATTTGAGTTGAGAATCGAAACTTCAGCAATCTACGCCTCACACCTTCAACGTTTCTCCAACCTTCATTAGTCTTAACTGACTCTTAGCTCCGTTTTGTTTGAGCGCTTGAGAGAAAGCTTCAGGCGTGCCAGGTAGGTTAAAGATTCCGTAGTGCATGGGGATCACCGTCGTCGGATTGACCAATTTGACCGCTTCGGCAGCCCGTTTGGGGCCCATCGTAAACTTGTCACCAATGCAGGCCAGCATCACGCTCACTTTGCGAAACTGCGGGATCAAACTCATGTCTTGAAACAGGTCAGTGTCGCCTGTGTGATAGATGACAGCTCCATTTTTGATGCTGATCAAGAAGCCACCCGGATTGCCTGCATATTGAGCAGGACTGCCATCTGACGCAACTGTAGAACTGTGAATCGCTGGAATGAAAGCAATTTTCACCTCATCGTTGAGTAAAGATAGCTCACCGCCAAAATTTCCCTGGGTTTCCAGTCCTACCAGATTTTTGGGATAGCTGCCAAAGTTGACCAATGCCTGACCCAAATCGAACGTGCTGACCAGTTTGGCTTGAGTTTTTTGAGCGATCGCCGCTGCGTCTCCGACGTGATCAAAATGTCCGTGCGTCACCAAAATCAGATCGGCGCGATCGAGCTTCGCCAAATCATTTTTACCATTGGAATTACCCGGATTTGTCAACCAGGGATCAACCAAAAGCACCTTCCCTGAAGGCGTTGTGATCTTGAAGGCAGACTGTCCGTACCAAAGTAGCTGAGTCCCCGTTGGCTGGGCATGACTTGGCAAACGATTCAAACCGATCGCGCCCATAACCAGAATCAAGCTGACGATCGCCACTCCCAACTTCAAAGTCCGTGTCAAACGTTTCATGTTTCTATCCCTGTGCACGCAAATAACGAGTAGAAACACTTTACAGAAGAATCCAGCAAACCCCTACACACTCTTCATCCTTCATCCCTCATCCCTCATCCCTTCCCCTAGTCTGCTTTGTTAAGCTGGGTTTACTATGAGTGGACGATGTATGCACAGAATTCTGACAGGAGCTTTGAAAGTCGATCGCTTAACCATTCCGATCACTGGACTTTCTCCGCAGTTAGAAGGAACGACGATCGTGCAATTGTCCGACCTACACTACGACGGCATAAGGCTGTCAGATGATTTGTTAGCTCAGGCGATCGACGCAACCAATCAAGCAGAACCCGATCTAATCGTCCTCACTGGGGATTTTGTCACAGATGATCCGGCTCCGATTCATACATTAGTGCGACACCTCAAACATTTAGAAAGTCGCGCTGGCATCTATGCCGTCTTGGGCAACCATGATTTGTACTATCGAAAAGGGAAAGCCACGATCGTCGAGGCCCTGACCAGTGTAGGGATTCAAGTGTTGTGGAATCAGGTCGTGTATCCGCTTGGAGAAGAACTGGCGATCGTGGGACTGCCTGACTTGTGGTCGCCTGACTTCAAAACTTCCAAAGTTCTCGACCAGGTGCCTCAGTCGGTTCCCCGCATCGTTTTGGCGCACAATCCCGATAGTGCTACTCCGCTGCAACAGTGGCGAGTCGATTTACAACTGTCTGGGCATACCCACGGCGGTCAGATCGTCTTTCCTGGAGTTGGCAATGTGTCAGCGATCGCCGCCAAACTGTATCGTCGTCTGCCTAAAAAAACGAGAAATCGGATTCCTGTGCTGCGATCGTGCCATCGGGTTGTCAAAAATTGGGACTGGTCAAAAGGGCAATATCAAGTCGGGGACAGTATTCTCTACATCAATCGCGGCTTGGGCACCTATTTCCCAGGGCGATTGTTTTGTCCGCCAGAGGTGACGGTGATTCGCCTAGAAAGGAAGGGATAAGGGACAGGTCTATTTCTTTAATTGCAGATCCCTTAGCTTAAGAACTGCCCTGATGTCTAAAAAAACGTCAGTTCGATGAGAGTGACTCGCTTCGTTTCAATCGGCTTCAGCCCCCTAAATCCCCCACAAGTGAGGGACTTTGAACGAGAAATATTGTCTCAAAGTCCCCCAAAATTGGGGGGTTGTGGGGCAGAAGTGCTGAATAACGAAGCGAGAAAATCCCATCGAATTCACGTTAAAAAATGTTGGCAATGATAAGCACCTGGGGGATTTAGGGGGCTGGACAAATTGGCAACCTTAGCGAGAGAACTAATCGAATTGACGCTAAATCAACTCGCGCACGTCTGTCACCCGTCCCGTTACCGCCGCCGCCACCACCATCGCCGGACTCATCAACAACGTTCGCCCCGACGAAGACCCCTGACGACCTTTGAAATTTCGGTTAGATGACGATGCACTCAACTGACGACCCTCCAGCTTATCGGGATTCATCGCCAGACACATTGAGCAGCCTGCTTCTCGCCACTCAAACCCCGCTTCTAAAAAGATACTGTGCAGCCCTTCGGCTTCGGCTTGCTGTTTTACCCGCTCAGGGCGCCAGATTGGCAACCTTAGCGAGAGAACTAATCGAATTGACGCTAAATCAACTCGCGCACGTCTGTCACCCGTCCCGTTACCGCCGCCGCCACCACCATCGCCGGACTCATCAACAACGTTCGCCCCGACGAAGACCCCTGACGACCTTTGAAATTTCGGTTAGATGACGATGCACTCAACTGACGACCCTCCAGCTTATCGGGATTCATCGCTAGACACATTGAGCAACCCGCTTCTCGCCACTCAAACCCCGCTTCTAAAAAGATACTGTGCAGCCCCTCAGCTTCGGCTTGCTGTTTCACCCGCTCAGAACCAGGGACGATAAAGGCCTTCACACCGTTGGCGACGTGGCGACCTTTGGCAAATTTTGCCGCTTCTCGCAAATCAGTGATGCGACCATTGGTGCAGCTTCCAACAAAACAGACATCGACCTTGGTGCCCTGAAGCAGTTTGCCTGGTTGCAGATCCATATAGCGGTAGGCTTCTTCAGCGATCGCTCGCTCATCTTCCACAATGCTATCAGGCGCAGGAATCACTTCGTTAATCGCAATCCCTTGTCCCGGAGTAATACCCCAGGTCACAGTCGGAGCAATGTCAGCCGCATCGAAAACGATCACGTCATCGTAAACAGCATCGACATCACTGCGAATATTGTTCCACCACGCGATCGCTTTCTCCCAATCATCCCCTTGAGGCGCAAAATCACGACCCTGAAGATAATCGTAAGTCACCTGATCTGGATTCACATAGCCACATCGAGCGCCGCCTTCGATCGCCATGTTGCAAACGGTCATTCGCTCTTCCATGTTCATCTGCTCAAAGGTCGTGCCTGCAAATTCGTAAGCGTAGCCAACTCCACCCTTTACGCCCAACGTGCGAATCACATGCAGAATCACATCTTTGGCATAGACACCCGGTTTCAGCGCTCCATTCACCTCAATTTTGCGAACTTTGAGCTTTGCCAGCGCCAGCGTTTGAGACGCGAGAACATCCCTCACCTGACTGGTGCCAATCCCAAACGCGATCGCTCCAAAAGCCCCATGCGTTGAGGTGTGACTATCTCCACAGGCGATCGTCATTCCTGGTTGAGTCAGTCCTTGCTCTGGTGCGATTACATGCACAATTCCCTGACTGCCAGACCCCACGTTGTAGAAGCGAATTTTGTGTTCTTGACAGTTTTGTTCGAGCGCCTGAATCATCTCCTCAGCAAGAGAATCAGCAAACGGCCGCGCCTGATTTTCGGTCGGGACGATATGATCAACGGTCGCGATCGTCCGTTCTGGAAAAGCCACCCGCAAACCTCGTTCCCGCAGCATCGCAAACGCTTGGGGACTCGTGACTTCGTGAATTAGATGCAGCCCAATAAAAAGCTGAGTTTGTCCAGAAGGCAGAATCCCAACGGTGTGTGCATCCCAAACTTTGTCAAACAGCGTCCCTTTGCTCATGACGGTTTTGTAGTTCTGTATACGCTCGGTCTACAATTTTATCGCAAATACGCGAACCCATCCGCCAAGTCAAGCTTTCCTCACTCCTCCCTCTTCACTCCTTCCTCTTCACTCCTCCCTCCTCCCCTCTTTTTCTTCCCCCTTTTCGCAGTACACCTGTACAATGCGTGTGAGCAAAGGAGAAGGCACGATGCGATTAGGAAAAGTCGTTAAATCTAATTCACACTGCGATTATGTGGTGCAGGTGGATGACTCAATGGATTTTAGTGACGCGCCCAATGCAGACGATTATGGGTTTGGGACGTTTGTGAAATTGGAAACCGAAGATCGACACTGGGCGATCGGCATCGTCTACAACTCTCAATTGCTCAATCCGATGTTTATGAATACGGGCCCCAGACTTTCGAGTGAACCTGATCCGCTCTTCACGCCCGACTTGATCACTGAAACTCGCACATTGCTTTGGACGGTTCTCGTAGGCAGTTTGGAGCCTAACAATGGCAATCCATTTGGAATCCAGGGCATTCCTCGTGTCGTCGTCCCGGTCAATACGCCTGTTTCAACGATGACGCAAGAAGAGATTTATCACTTTCATCTCAATTTAGAGCGGCGATCGCAATTCTGCTATTACAGTCATTTGTTACGCTGTGGCGGTACGTTCTCAATGCAACTTACCTTTCAGGTTTTACAAGAACTCATTGACTTCAACCTCTTTAAAGGAGCCGAAGAGCGGGCGCTGATTGTTTTGTGTAAAGAATTGGCGTGGAAAAATACGATGGGAGCGATGAGGTAAACGTGAGGAGTGAGGAGGAATCAACCAACAAAAAACCCCGACCGAAGCCGAGGTGAATAATCAGGGTGCATCTACCATCCCTCTATTCCTAAAGAAGAGGCGCTATCCGGAGAGGTTGCTAACGCGATGTGCAACTTTCTGATCAACGTCTTTAAAGCTGCGGTGTACACACAAGTCATTAATTGTCTCCGTTTGAGCCGGCTTCTGCCCCCTAAATCCCCCACGAGTGAGGGACTTTGAAATCTTGAGAAGTCTCTCTGCCTTCTAGAAGCCTTTCTTTCTCAAAGTCCCCCAGAATGGGGGATTTAGGGGGCGAAGCCCCTCGCCAACCACAGATCGACCAACTTGTGTGTACACGGTAGCTTTTTAAAGGGGATTGAGAGGGGCCTCTGGGCTGTGCCTCCGACGGTGTGATCCCCCAAACCCCCTTGAAAAGGAGGCTAAGAAAAAGTTGCCCATCGCGTGTTGCTAAATAATCGATCGCGCTTCTCAACTCAAAAAATTCCAATAAAAAACCCCGACCGAAGCCGAGGTGAATAATCAGGGTGCATCTACCAATTCTCTATTCCCCAAAGCAGAGTCATCATCCGGAAAAACCTGAAAGAATTTCCTCACAGTCTGAGGTTAAAGCAATGCAATATCCTGTCACACCCGATCGCCGCTATTTTGTGGTCAAAGGCAGATTGTGGCGCTGTTCTAATCCAGAGTTGACGGAAGAGGAGCGATCGCGTCTAGTTCAAGAACTCATGAATGCGCGTCGGGCCGTCAAGCAGGCCTTACGTCAAGAAGATGAAGCGGCCCTCCAAACCGCAAGGCACGAAGTCAACACTGCCAAAATTGCTCTCGGTGAGCGAGGCGAGGTCTGGTGGACAGATGGCGCACCTGACTACAACCAAAAGCTGGTCAAAAACACCCCATATGCTGATTGGTATAGCCGCTTGTCATAGTCTATTCTCCTGTTTTGGATAGCTTCAATTGTCTATGCTGCTAAATTGAAGGACGGGCTGGTGATTGTTTGTCTGAATATCTGAGTGATCGTCTGCCTGAAGATGCGTTTCTAGATTATTGATTTGGATTTGCAAACTTGCGATCGCACGATGATGTTGTTCTACATATTTAGGAATTGCACTATATTTCGCCAATAACTTCTCTAAATGGCTAATGCGATCTTCTAAGGTGTTAACTTTCTGAGTCGCTTGTAGAAGCTGTTGGGTTAGAGAATCGATCTTTTGGGACATCTCTTGAGCACTAATAGAGCGATCGTCTGCCTCTACCTTTTGCCCTTCTTGAGACACCGATTGTGCAGAATTAAAGGGTTGTGATTCCAGCGTTGATGAAGACCACTGATAAAGCTGCTCGATCAAGACGGTGACCTTTGATGTTAATTCCTCAACCGTCGTCAAGGAGTCATTGATAGGAGGGTCAACAACTTGCTCAGAAGTTTTTTGCTCAGCGGTTTTTTGCTCAGAAGTTTTTTGCTCAGACGCTCTGACTCGATCATCCAGCATTCGCTTAATCAATCCAATCAACCCTTGTGCCCCCGCCATAATCGTTTCTTCAACAACGACGTGCAACACATTCATGAGATCTTGTTTTTTCTCGTCCGCGATCGGCTGAGAACTTTTCACTCTTCCTTGACTAAAAACTCTCAATAACCAGTTCATCACCTTTTCCTGGATAGTGTTCAATGCAGGTAGTGTTCAATTCGGGCAGAAGGCAGATATAACTAAAGACATAACTGAGACAGGGTTGAAATTCTCGACTCAGTTAAGGTGAATTCGACGAAATTTTTCACTGCGGTTGTCCATTCGAGAACGCCCCTAAATCTCCCATTAATGGTGGACTTTAAATCAGAACTATAGTCTGAAAGTCCCTCAGAATTGAGAGTTTAGGGGGGCAGAAGCTTGACAACGAAGCGAAGAAACTTCATCGAACTCACGATCAGTTACCGTGTTCTCTCTGGTTAATTTACTTTCGCAAATTACTTCGCTGTTGCAGTTTGATTGACCGGAATTAACTTGTAGAGAGTCTCACCATCAGAGACATTGGTAGTTGCATCACTCGACACATCCACCGTTTGCTCTACAGCCTCTTGAACGCCGCTGGCACTTTCTTTAACTGTGTTAACTGCATTGACTGCCGTCTTCACGGTTTCGTTTACCCCCTCAGCCGTTCCTTTGACCGTACTAACCGTATTTTTCACAGTGCCGCTAACATTAGTTGCAACGCTGTTGACTGCATCATTGACATCTCTAGTCGTATCATTCAGGTTTTCGGCAACACTGTTAACCGCATTACCGACTCGTTGAACAGAATCACTCAAAGTTTCAGCCGTTGCTTTAGCTGTTCTTCCCAATCCTCGAATCGCTTGATTGATGCGCTCAGTCGTGTCCTGGTTGGTGAGTGCTGCTGCAAGACCCCCTAACGTTGCCCCGATCAATGCACCAAGCGCGATTTTAGTAAATCCATTTTGGTTAGATATCATCGGATTACTGCCTACCGAGGAGCGGCTAGAAGACTCGCCCTGATTGGCTTCTGTTGTTAAAAGCTGATTGCCATTGGTCACGATCGTTAACTCCTAAGTCATTATCTCTGTCCTCTGTATCCGTTATTCTTGACGGTCAATAGCTTCATAAAATTCCATCACTGGATCGCTGCTACCTTCATTCGTCGAGGTAGAAGATGTGTATGGCTGTGCTACAGGGTCATCTTGAAAGCTCAAGGGTTCGAGTTCGTCAGCATCCATTGCCATCGGTTTTGTATAGTCACCTCTCTCGATCACAGACTGTCCTGCGCTAGAAGATTGACTTGCAGCATGGTCGATCGTCTGACCGATGGTATCCCCGGTTTGCTGAATTGCATTGCTTGCCGTGGATGCCGTTTGTTGAATCCCTTGACTGACGGTTTCCCCGGTTTGTTGAATTGCTTTGCTAGTTCCAGATGCAACTTGTTGAACTCCACCCGCAAGGTTTTGAGCAGCTTCTGAGGTTCCTCCGACAACCGCATAGCCCACACCATCGCCAATACTCTTTGCGGCCTCACCGACTCCTTTTGCAGTCATGCCTAACCCTTGTCCAATGGTTCCAAAAGCTCTGCCAACACCCTTAGATGCCCGACTAAAGCCTTCAGACACTTTCCGACCTGCCAAGAGTCCTACTGTCGCTCCAATCAATCCACCAACCAACGCTCTCGATAGTGCTGGATTAGAGCTAGATTTGTCTGATTTTACTTCTGGGCGATATTTACTAGAAGTCGGCATTTTCGCTTCTACACTGCCTGATGCAGGATATCTTTCTGTTTGGGTTGTAGACATGGAATGGGGTTGATTTTGACCTTGATCTACACCTTGATTGACAAAAGATTGATTCTCGCTGTTCATGTTGGTTTTCCTGTAGTAAACGCTAGTGGATGACTGGCTCCAAAACCATCTATTGCAAAGGTAGCGAGTTTACTTTAGGACTTAACGCCTCTAAAGATAGACCTGATTAATTTCTTGTCTAATTAAATATTTAAGAGCGCAAACCCTCACTGGTGGACTATTTTTACGTTCAGAGTTTAGTTGCCATTGACTAACTTTATTGACTAATTTTATGTGTTGCTCCTATGGATTAATCTCTACATACTGTAGTTATAGATGTAGCTATGAATCTTGTCCCTTTGGGCTAGTAGATTTTGTCACGAAAACTCTTTGTTCTTTTCGCGATCGCAGAATCGATTTAGCTTTTGACAGGTTGCTCCACAGGCTGCAATTTCCGGGATTCAGGCACTTTTGCAGGTAGAAGTTATCATCAAAAGCTGGTTAAGATCACCCCGTATGTATTGTGAGAGGCTGCCCTGCTAAACGAGAAAAGGTAACCTCAAGCTTAATTTCACCCAGACTTGTATGCGCTTCACCAACAGTCCAGGCTGTAGAACTGTTGTAGTTAGGAGTTTGGGTATAGTCAGGGGATTGAGGAAGCTGCGATCGCCTCACCTCAAATTCTTGGCTCAGGGTTTGACGGCTGACTTCCACAAGCGTCGCTTGATTGAGTAAGTTGGGTTGTAGAGAAAGCTTAATCGATCGGCTGTCTGGCTTAGATTCAGAAGCAGTTTTTTCCGTCGTTGCGTCGTCATAGCTTACTCCGCCAATCAAGCCAAATTTTTCACTCTTCTGAAAGACAACTGTGACGCTGGTCGAGTCATCTTTGCTGAGGTGAATCTCTATTTGTAAAGACACTTCCTGACCAGTTTCAGAATCTTTTAGCGCAAGCTGCACTGTCGATGCATCCAATTTTTCATCTCCCTGTGGGGCATTCTCTAGCGCAGGAGTCGGCACAGAAATTTCACCCTCTCTTTGCATCGGCGTACCAAACACAGTTGAAGGCGTGACAGAAACCTGACTTGGCGGAGGAGTCAGAAGCAAAGTGGAGGTCGGAGTCGAGGTCGGAATCGTCGGAGCGGAGGGAAGGGGAAGGTACTCGATCGAGAGTTCTAAATTTTGGGAGTGCGTCGGGTGAAGGGTTGGCTCCTCGACGGGGGCAATTTGCCATTCAGCGATCGGCTTTTTAGACTCAGGCAGCGGCTCAGATTGAGGGTTACGATTCGCCTGCACAACGGCTCTAACAAAATTGACCAACTCACTGCTAGGAACGAGAATCGGCTGAGGCTCAACAGAAGTCGGCTCAGGGCGAGGAGAGCGATCGACCAAAATCTGACTGAACTCAAAGAAATTTTGTTTCGTAAACTCTTGAGCATTGGCGCTCAAAACCGTAACTACCATACCGCGATCAGGTTGGTTGCGATCAAATCGAGCATTTGCGGGCAAGGGCGGCTCACTCAGGTCAAGCAAGTCTTGCTTAAAAGGAAGCAGCGAGGTGAGCCAGGAAGATTCAGAATTCTGTGCAGCGTGGGTAGGCTTATCAGCCGCAGAGGTATAGCGAATCCAAACCAGGGCGGCGTTGGTTGAAAAGGCTTGCTCAAAGGTCAGCGATTGATTGGCCAAACCCATCTCAACCCGGACGGCAGCTTGATGACTATTTGCAGAACGAAACGTTGTATAGGCGGCAGCGCTTAAAACTTTTTCTTCTAGCGTGGTTTCTGTTTCGTCGCGGCTATAAACTGGCTGATAAGTTCCTTTTGTGTAAGCAGTCTCTCCAGCGTTATCACTGCGATTTTGAGGAACCTCTTCTAACTTGTTTTGATCTGACTCTTCTGCATGATTGGCTGCATTCAAAAACTCTTCTCGGTAGCGATCGCTGATCTGTTTCCAGGCGATCGGATTGAACGCATCAAATTGTTGAACTTCAAGCAGCAGCGCCCCTGGCAAAAAGACCGTCAACTCATCAGACTCACAAAACCCCTGCCGACTGTCAGCAATAATTCCATCCAGCCCATACTCTCTCGCATAAGCAACTTCTACCGCATAATCATAGGGCGACTCAGAAGCGGCAGCAATCTCATCAATAATCGGGTCATGGGGCAGCACTTCTAAAACAGATCGAATCGAAGCAATCACCTCTTTGGCATTGGGGTAGCCCGACAGCGCACTGCACACTCGATCGAAGCAGCGAGGCGTAACAAAAGCTTGAATTCGCGCCGAACGAATTTGCTCCCATAAAGCGCTGGCAATTTTGATCTGATCCCGCGTGTGATTTTGCTCAGTCTTGAGAAACCCCAACAGCAAAAAATCAGCTTGAACAGAAACCTGAAGCATTGCTAGTAATTCTGTGGGTTGAACTCAATCGGGTCGTTGTTCTGCTCGCTGGCGGCGGTCGATCGTGATTTGCCCGTTCCCAGCCGTTCTCGAATCTCGTCGAGCGACATGCCTTTGGGCTGCTGTACGTCTTGAAGCGAACTCCAATCAATCAGGTCTTTGAGATCACAATTGAGCGCTTGACACAGTTTAATCACCCTGACAATTTGTTCTGATCCAGCTTTGCCTTTTTCCCAATTTTGAATCGTGTTTTCGGTCACACCCAAATGCAGGGCCAGGGCACGCTGCGTCAGGTTGGCTCGATCGCGCAATCCGGCGATGTCGAGTGGAGCGTCTGACCAGTTTCGCCAGTCACAGTCAAGGGCGTGACACAGCTTGATCACTCTGACAATCTGCTCAAACCCGGCTTTGCCTTTTTCCCAGTTTTGAATGGTGTTTTCGGTTACGCCGAGATGAATGGCTAAGGCACGCTGCGTCAGGTTGGCCCGATCGCGCAACTCTGAGATTCTCGTTCGCTCCGTCTGTTTTGACATGAACATTTCCATCATGGACACTCACGATGACCCTACTATACTAAATATTTTTGGTAAAACTTCTTTGCTCAAACAGATTGACAACCAAATATATTTGGGGTTAAATAATTGGTCAAAGGGATTCTAACCTACCGTTGACAGTCTAGATAGAATGCAAATGTTTCCATTCTCCCCCTGCCCATCTTCAGACGTTTCTGATGACTTCTCTTTAGAGACGCTGCTGACGACCAATCGTTTCGTGTTTTCTGCTGAATTAATGCTGTTGCACCCCCATGCGGCCTCATTAATGAAAGCGGCAAATCGCGCTGCACAGCATGTCAACATTGTCCAAATGAGCGATCGCTTGCTTCCTCAACCCCGCCTATCTAGCTCGGTGGCGACTCAATATATTCAACAGTTGGGGCTAGACTCGATCGTCGAACTGAGCCTTCAGAAATCTGACTTATACGATCAGCTATTCTGGCTTGCCAACGCTCAGATTCGCAATGTTTTGGTGTCGGATGGGTTTCCTGATCATCACGGGAGCGATCGAGCCGTGAGGACGATTGCGGCGATCGCCCGATTTCGCTCAGAGGCAACCTTTTATGTTGGTGCGGTAGAAGTGCCTTGTCTGATGCCAGATATAGCCGAAAGCATGGCGCGATTGACGGCCAAAATTGACAGCGGAGCGCAGTTTATTCAGGTACGATCGCTGCTCAATCTAGAGGCAATGGAGCAATGGATGGCGGCCGTACGATCACGTCAACTGCACCAGCGCGCCCATTTCATCGTCTCAATTCTGCCATTTAACTCGCTAGAGCAACTTAGATTTCTACAATCTGGGCGAAATCATGCTTTCATCGGCATGGAATTTGGACAGCCCGAAAGTAACCTGCAACGTCTGCAAAACCTGATTGTCAACACTAGCGCGATCGAGGGGGTGTGCGGCATTCACCTGCGACTAAACGATCTGGGCATGGGCTGGAATCATCACAGATAAAGGCTACATAGACTGTTTGACAACGTTTCTCTAAAACTTATGGGCGTTTGTCAAGAATCTTACTCTCTATGACTTGCAACGCTCTTAGGATTCCTGGGTTTATCTACATTTTGATCAAAGGTTTGTTGGTGATGATCTCATTGAGGTGAATTTGACTTATGACACAGATACACGTTCGTCTTAATCGAAAAGCTCGCGTCTGCATTGGAGCGATCGCAGCGTTAGCATTCACAACGCTAAGTTTTTCGCCGGATGGAATGGATTCTCAGGCAAGTTCGGTAGCGATGCCGCTTTCATCAATATCTCATGTACTTCCACGTCAACAACGCCCTGTTTTGATGGCTCAATCACAGCCGAAAAGCGTACCATCTGCGATTCGGGCTGCCATTCTAAAAGATGTTTCTCAACGGTTAGAAACGCCGATTCAACGTTTAGAAGTGGTGCGATCCACTCGATTCACTTTTGGCAATTGGTGTCAGTTTAATTTTAGTGAAATTTGCACCACAGAGTTTGACCCTGTTTCAGGATGGAAAGTGGTGGTAAAAGTGCGTGATCAGGACTGGACTTATCATGGGAGTCGATCGGGGTCTCTGCTCATTCTCGACCCCAAAATTGCGGTTAGGGCTGACCTGTCTGAGGCGATTCGCGATGCCGTTTTGAAGGATGCTGCCGCTTGGTCACAGACAGATGCTGCTAACCTCCGGGTAGTCGATACGCGCAAAACAACCTGGGGCAACGCTTGTGAATTTAGTTTTGGGCAAATTTGTCCGGCGATTTATCAGCCAGTGAGCGGCTGGGAAGTGTCCCTACAAAACAGTCCGGCTCGTTGGACATATCGCGTTTCTGACGATGCAAAAACAGTAATCTTAGATCGTCGCGCCGCTTTACCGCCTGACGTGGTGCAGGGAATTGTTCAAGATATCGTGCGGCAAAATCCGGCGATCGCCCCAGAGTCACTGCGGTTTATTGTGGTGCGAAGGAGTGCAACCCCGACTGCTCCACCAACTTGGCTCACTGTAGTCTCTGATGGTCGGCGACAGTGGGGCTATCGGGCCACAGAGCAACAGGTTCGACCTGTCCCAGTTAAAACTGTGCTGCTGGCTGGCAAGTCCTAAAAATGCCCGGAATTTGATGAAGTTTTTTCGCTTCGATTGAGATCTAGAAACGCTCTCTAAATCCTTTGAGATTGGGGACTTTGAGATTGGGGACTTTGAATCGATTTTGTTTTAAAGTCCCCAAAGTTGGGCAGGCAGAAGCACTTACCAACGACGCGAAAAAACTTCGTCGAACTGGCTATTGTTTCTAGACAACTGCCGCATTGTAGATCTTCTCATTAGCGGCGGCTGACTTAAACAGATCGACGATCGCATGAGGATAATCCACGCCCAACCTCATCCCAAATCGCTGTTGCTCCACAGGAAGTAGCTTCCAGGGTTCATGCACTTTTGCAGAGGGAACATTTGCTAACTCTGGCAGCCAATGTTTTACATAATCACCTTGCGGATCATAGTCTTTTGCCTGCTTGGTGATGTTAAAAAAGCGAAATCCACGGGCATCATTTCCCACGCCTGCGGTGTAATTCCAATTGCCCCAATTGCTTGACACATCGTAATCAACCAGCAGCGACTCAAACCATTCGGCTCCCATTTGCCAGTTGATTCCCAGATTTTTGGTCAAGAAACTTGCCACATTTTGCCGTCCTCGATTAGACATAAAGCCCGTCGCCGCAATCTCTCGCATGTTGGCATCCACCAGCGGAAAGCCCGTTTTACCTGCGCGCCACAGATCAAATCGCGGCCAATCTTCCTTCCAGGGAATGGAAATGCCCCGCAGACCCGATCGCCGAAAAATCCGCGTCCCATGTTTGGCACAAATAAAGCGAAAGTAGTCTCTCCACAGCAATTCAAAGATCAGCCAGTAGGTTGAATCGTTCTTCACTCGCTGGCTTTCATACGCCTGCACCTGCCAATAGATTTCACGAGGTGACAAGCAGCCATGCGCCAACCACGCCGAAAACTTTGATGAATAGTCTCCGCCCAACATGCCGTTGCGAGTTTCTTTGTAAACCTTGAGGTGATCCTGCTGCCAAAAATAGTGATCTAATCGCGCCAGACCCGCCGTTTCGCCACCCCTAAAAGGAATCACGCCCCGCAGATCCGCAACCGGAGCCTCCAAGCCAAAATCAGCGATCGTCGGCACTTCTCCCACTGCGATCTCAGGCAATGCTGGCAAACTCGTCGGCGACGGAAATGCTGAATAGATGGTGGAAGACTTCTCGACCTGTTTGCGAAAGCTAGTAAACAATTCCGGTAGGTTTGCCATCTTAAAAGGTAGGTCATCTGGATGGTAGAGCGTATGTCCCCAAAAAGAAGTTGTGGAAATTTTATCTGCCTTGAGCGCTGTTTCCAACGCTTTTTCAACCGCCACCTCTTCTGAAGTCGTTTCGCGATAGAAATAAATCGCCGTCACGCCCAGTTCTCTAACTAATTTAGGAATCACGACTTCGGGCAAGCCTTTCCTTAAAATCAAATCGCTGCCGATCGCCCTCAGTCCCCGTCGTAAATCAGCGACGCTTTCTAGCAAAAACTGCGTCCGAAATGCCCCCGTTTTAGGAAATCCATAGGACGTAGTGCCAAACTGTCGCTCATCAAAACAATAAAGCGGAATCACCTGCGCTCCGATTTGAAGTGCTTTATACAAAGGCTCGTGATCGTGCAGTCGCAGATCATTGCGATACCAAGCTAAAATTTTCTCCACCGTAAAACCGACCTTGTCGTTTGCTCGCTTCCTCCCGATCGTAACGTTTCTTCAAGAAGATGTTCCCAAAAAAATAGAGGACGATCACAACGATCGCCCCCCACTTGGATAAAAATTAACCCCCACCAACGTCTTACGCAGTTAGCCAATCAGCGAGGTTTGTAGGGCTGCAACCGATTGAGCAACTAGCGGCAACACCGTAGATTGAACGACCTGTAGTGCCAAAATCGCCAAAATTGCAGAAATATCTAGCCCACCCAGCGGGGGAATAATTCGACGAAAAATATTTAAATAAGGGTCAGTCAGTTGCGCCAAAATCGAGAACGGAGGATTGTAAAAGTCAACCTGGGGAAACCACGTCAACAAAATCCGAATGAACAACAGCACCAAATAAATGCTGACAAATCGGCTAATCGTAATGATCAGTAGCTCTAGAGGGTTCATAGACTGACAGTTTCCTTTTGAGGTCTAGGGGTTTTCAGATTTGCTGATAGTTTAAGCGATCGCAGGCAATTTGTGACTACTCTCACGTAGCATTCTAGCGCTATGGCTCATCAGTCAGCGACCCTTCGCGATTGACCTCGATCGCCTGCCCATTAACATTACTCAACTGCTGCCGCACATCGTCGATCGCGTCATTCAATTGAGCAATTTTATCTTCGAGACTGCGCCGTGCCAGTTCGATATTCTGCTCAGTCGAGCCGCGCAGAGGGCGTTTTTTGCCTTTAGCCTTTATCTCTGGAGCATCTGCCTTCTTCAAAAGAGTCTCTTCTAAGGTTTCTTCTAGCCGCCGAGAAGTTAGCAGTGCGCCCAAAACGCCACCGACAACGCCACCGACGATCGCGCCCAACAAAAACCCACCCGAAAAATTATCTTGTTGACTCATCACTCACCAGGATTGGTCTTTTTTTGAGATGTCCAAGTCCCTTAAGCTTAAAGGAAAAAGGAGCCAAGGAAAAAGGAATCGCAAAAAATCACCTTCGTACAAGTTCTGACTCTCTGCGATCAGGTGCCAAACGAGCGATCGCCCGCATCGCCCAATCCTGGAACGATAAAGCCGCGTTCATCCAGCCCTTCATCGATCGCGGCAGTATAGATATTGAGACTGGGGTAAGCCACGCTGAGTTTTTGCAAAGCAGGAGGAGCGGCTACCACTGCGACAATGCGAACCAGGGCGGGATTTACGCCTCGACTTATCAGTTCTTCCATTGCGGCGATCGTCGTGCCCCCGGTAGCCAGCATGGGATCGGTAATCAAAACGTGGGTTTGGGGATCAAACTGGGCGGGGAGCTTGTTGAGATAGCAGCTTGCTTCTAGAGTCTCCTCATTTCGCACCAGTCCCAGATGATAGATCGACGCTAACGGTAGAAGCGACTGTGCGCCATCTAATAGAGCCAAACCCGCTCTGAGAATGGGCACTACGACGATCGGAACTTCGGGATTGATAAAAGTAGCGGGGCAGGGAGAAAGCGGGGTGTCGATCGTCGTCTCGATCGTCGGCATCCATTCTCGAATTGCTTCGTAAGTCAGCCATCTGCCCAGCTCGGTCATGGCGCTGCGAAACAGGGCAGACGGCGTTCCAGAGTCGCGGGCTACGCCCAACCAGTGTTTGATGAGGGGATGGGGAGGAACGTAGACGCGCAGTTGAAGTGTCATAAGGGAACGGGGGGTACTTCACAAGTCTGAAACATCATACTCTCTTCGTGCCGTTGTTTCAGGCAATTCTCCTAATATTTATGTAGAAACCCCAGTCAGTATTGTCAAGTTTTGCGCCTTTTGAAAAGAAAAATCTGAGAAACTTGTTGCTAAAGGTTCTCATTAGTGTTGACAAGATTTCTCAACAAGCTTATAGTTCCTTTAGTGTTCTCCTCTCTAGAGGATCGGCAAAGGGCGTAGGAAGTGATAAATTTCTTGCGTCCTATTTTTTTGGCGCGATCGTATTCGGCAAATCAAGCGCTTATGTGAACATGGCGATCGCGTATCTTTCTACCGTAGGTTCAGAGCTTGAAGGACATAAGAGCCATCAGGCGATGGCCACTTCTCGCAAAAAGGACAGCAGTTCTCGATTCACCGTTTCGGGCGCTTCTTGTTGAATCCAATGGCCACAGTGAGGCAGCAGTTTGATTTTGCAGGGAGCCGCCACAAAGCGATCGAGTCCTTCTGCTAACTTGTGGCTCAAAAGAGAATCTTCTTCACCCCACAACACGAGAGTCGGGGCAGAGATCGGAGTGGGCGATCGCCAAAAATCTTGCACCCAATGCAGCGAAGTAAACAAGTGACGGTAATAGTTGATCGCCGCAGAAAGGGCACCGGGCTTATTTAACGCCGCCTTGTACTTCTGGGCATTTTCCTCAGTGAAGGCTCCTTTACGGATCGCCTGCTCCTGAAACATATTTTTGACGAAATTGTTCAAGTTTTGTTGAATTAACCACTCTGGCAGCCCTGGCACTTGAAACGCCAGCAAATACCAACTGCGACGAAATTGATCCAAATTACTGAGCATCTCGCGCACAAACCTTTGAGGATGAGGCGCACTAAGCAAGGCTAGTCGATCGAGCGACTGAGGAAATTTTTGAGCCAGATTCCAGGCGATGACACCGCCGTAGTCATGACCCACAATGTGAGCGCGATCGTAGCCCAAGTTTTCAATCAGACTGCGAACATCGGCGCTTAACGTATCGAGATCATAGCCGCCTGCGGGCTTTTCAGAATCGTTGTAGCCTCGCAAATCGGGCACGACAACCTTAAAGTGACGAGCCAACGCCGGGATCTGATAGCGCCAAGAATACCAAAACTCAGGAAACCCATGCAGCAACAGCACGAGATCGCCTTCTCCCTGAGTCACATAGTGTAGACGAATGCGATTGGCTTCAATGAAGTGATGTTGCCACTCAGAATCGGGAACGGTCATAAGTATTAAGAGAGCAGCCGTCAGTCGCGCCAGTTGCGCCTTAAGGGGTATGGGCTGCTTAAATCTGTAAACCCCGCTATCCAGATTATCACCAGAAGTTAGCATTCTGGACGAGGGGAAAACAGGGATGTGATAAATAGAGCACTCTATCGAAAGCTTTGCCGACGCGATCGTCTAGTGGTAGCTTTCGGCAGGGAGCGTTGGACGATACTCAGAAGGCTTGACTTGGTATTTGACCAGGTTAGCGAGTTCTTGAAGTTGACTAATGGCTTCGGCCCCTTCGAGCTTCATGAGTTCTCGATCGTCGCGCATCTCAGTCCAGGTGATGCCATAATCAGACACCAAAAACCGAATCAGGTGATTGTTGCCCAGGCTGACCATAAAGGAAGCGCTATTCATCTGACCGCCACAGGTGTAGCACGAAGCCAGATACCCTCGGTTTTCCAGGACGGTGGCCAATGCCTGAAGATTCATCACGAGGTCTTGTACAAACTGTCTATGTTGCTCTGCAAGTCTTAGAAACACGATCGCCCTCCATTCACCACACCAATTCTAAACCTTTTCTTAAGATTTTAACGTTCCGTCCTCTGGTAACGTGGTGCCCTCTTTATAAATAAAATTCGAGGGATGTTAAAAAGGACACTGTAGTCCAGCTTGACTATCCTAGCCAAAGGATCACTGAAACAAAGTATCGACCACAACAAGTTTGGCAAATCTGAAGATTCTTCACTTTCTTATAAGAATTCTTTTAAGAAAGTCAATAAACTGATTGACGCAATCAAGGTTTCAAAGTTCCTCAAGCTGATAAAAGAAGTTAAAAAAGCCGTAGGGACACGACTTAAACCGCATCCCCACTCAAAGCTTCAATCGATTGACCGAGATTCCGGATAGGCGCTCTAATTGACCTGCCACCAGCCAAACAATGGCCCAACAAAGCGAATCGTAATCCACGCGACCACAAGCAACCCAATGCCAACCCATGCGCCCGTAGAACTCCAGTTTACAAACTGTTGAGCTTGCGTTTTGGTGAAAGGCACCCAGGGAGCAATTTTTGGCTCTTTGCCATAGTTTTCTCCCAACGTTTCTTTACGGCGTTTTGCGTCTCCCATTTTCTTAAATTAGATAGGGTTTGTACTGATAATAGCGCCCTGTTTGCGGAGTTTTGATGCTGGAATGTTGAGTTTTGCGTTGAGACGGGCTTGGGAAGTTGTTGGCAACCCGCTCCGATGCTGAAACCTTTTTGTAACTTCTCTTTAAAGAAATTCAAAGTTCTTAAGTTTTGTGGAAGGCACTGCCTAAAATTCTTCTTGCCAATCCTCTGGCGACTGGACAAACAAGCTGGGATCAAGATAATTGATCCGGGCGAGGGGGCTGAGGGCAGATAGGACTTGACTGCCATAGCTGCGATGAATCACCCGACTATCTAATAGAGCGACAACGCCTTGACAATCTCGGACTGGAGCGATCGCTCGCTGCAATTCACTCAAGGCTTCGGGTAGCAAATAGAGGCGAAACCAATCTTGACGCAGTTGTTTGTAGTAGGCAACGCGCCCAGCTACCAGGGGATGTTCGAGAGAAGGGATGGGCAGCGTGGCGATCGCCAATAAGTAGGGAGCCGGAAACACGCTCTGATGCTGTCGCCAAAACTCCCAACCTGTGACCAAAATGCCGTTTTCATCTAGACAGGTGCGCTCAACCTGGACTCTAGACCCAAATTCTGAGGCCAAAATTGAGCCAACCTGTGCTTTGAGCGGCGTGTCTCCGACCAAAATAACCGTGAGTCCCTGAGCGGCGGTGCTGGCACTGAGGAGCGATCGCAACTCCCTCAACAAAGCACTCTGAAACTGAGGCGTGTTGGGCATAGGAATGCCTTCGGGCTGGTAAAGCTGAATCAGGTCGTCCTGGCGATCGAGGGCAAACTTCAGACAGGTGAGGTCGTCCTCTAAGCCCATTCGTTGACGATAGCTGGTCGCGTCTGCATCCAAATCCAATGCGCCTCCGATTAGTACGGTTGGCTGTTGTGACCAGACTCCTTTAAGCGCTGAAGCAATCTCCGTAGGCGTGCAGTGCAGAGAAAATTGTCCTAGAGACCGCACGATCGTTGCCCAGATTAGCTGATCGTCGGTTTGAGTTTGTTCAAAAAACCGATTCCAGGCGGGTGGGGCGCTGGCTGACTGATGCAGCGTTGTGTGCAGAACATCCAGAATTTCGCGATCGGGTTCCTCGATCAGATAGCATTCATAAGGATTAGCGGGGTGGTGAAAAATTGCTTTAGTCAACTGCACCCGTGCATCTCGGATGGCTTCGATCTGGTCAGGGCAGGCCAACATCAAAGCATCCCAATCAGCAGAATTGAGACAAGTCGTGAGCTGCTGGCGCGTCCACAGTTCTAAATCATCGACCCCATCCAAAATGGTCGGAATGCCAGGGGGAAATCTGCCCTCATGATTGAGGCGATCGCTAATCCAGGCTTCTGGAGTGGTCAAAAGAATGCCTGCAAAGTCTGAAATCCAGCGATCGCCTGTTTGGATTGGTTTCGGCGTATCGATCCACTGTTTCAAACGCGGAATCTCAACCCTCAACAATCGCTGCTGTACCGTTTCGGGAGCAACAACCACAACTGACCCTGGCCACATCAAAATCGGCACCAGATAGCTCAAACGATAGCGCCCATGATACCCAGAAGGTGCCCCGGTTTGAATCAGCGCACTGCGATCGATCCGTAGGGCCCGCGCCACTAATCGAGCCATCGTCAAATGGTGCGACCAATAGGGTTCGCCTTGCTCTCGCAAAAAAGCGCGTAGTTGCTGATGGACTTCTACCTCAATCACAGGCTTGGACTCTCGGCGTACTAATTGACCATTCTGACACAGAGACAAAAAACCCTGCGGACTTTAATTTGACCATAGCAGCCAGGATAAAACGAGGGATTGAGAACAGCACGAGACTTGGAGAAATCGCACGTTTTGCCAACGAACCCACGATCGCCAAAATCCGTCATAGCCTTTCAGGTAAATTGATGAAGGTCACTGATCGTCTTTCCCCATGCAGATTCAACAAGTCTGGCAAAAGTATCTAAATCGGCTGGATCTGGACGCGATCGCCCCCCGCTCGATCGTCGCCATCATTGTCCTCAATAGCCTGATTTTCTTTGGATGCAGCAGTGTGCGTCATCTGCTGTTTCAATCGACTGCGCTGGATTTGGGCTATTTTGATCAAGCTGTTTATCTGATCAGCCAGGGGATCACGCCGATCGTCTCCTTTTGGGGCTATCACTTTATGGGCGGTCATGCCGATTGGATTCTCTATCTAGTCGCAGGATTCTACAAAATTTACCCCAGTGTGTACTGGCTGTTTGCGATTCAGGCGATTTCTCTGAGCATGGGGGCGCTACCCGTGTGGCATCTGGCGCGACAAGCGGGGCTAACTCGCTCTCAAGCACAGACGATCGCGCTGACTTATCTGCTCTATCCCTTGCTGTTTAACCTTAACCTGTTTGACTTTCACCCCGAAGTGATAGCACTGCCGTTGATATTAACCTCCGTTTGGGCAGCCAGGAGCGATCGAGTGGGCTGGTTTACGGTCTGCATCATTTTAAGTCTCGGCTGTCGAGATGCCTTGTCACTAACCGTTGCAGCGATGGGCTTTTGGCTACTTGTCTTTGAGAAGAAACGCAAATGTGGCGCGATCGCCCTGCTGCTAGGCTCCGTTTGGTTCGTTTTGGTGACTCAGGTGGTGATTCCTTCCTTTCGTCCAGGGGGCGTTGAATCTGTAGCGCGATATGGCTACCTGGGAGCGTCTCTACCAGAAGTGATCCAGAATTTGTTTCTCAAGCCCTGGTTGATTTTGGGCAAGATTTTCTCGATCGACACGCTGTTCTATTTATTTTTGCTACTGATCCCGATCGCCTGGGGGCTGTCACTTCGCCATCTTGCGCCTCTGGTTGCAGCTTTGCCTACCTTGGTTATCAACATTTTGTCAGAGTTAGAACTTCAGCGCGATTTACTGCATCAATACTCACTGCCAGTGCTGCCGTTTTTGATGCTGGCTGTGATCTCGGCAATCGCCGCCAACAAGTCCTGGATCAAACCTCTACGGGCGATCGTTCTCTGGTCACTGGTCGCTTTTTTGGCCTTGGCGAAGTACGGGTTTTTTGCCGGAAAGTACCTCGATCGGCTCGATACCTGGCAGGCTACTAGAGCCGCGATCGCGCAAGTCACGACCAAAGGGGCTGTTTTGACCACAAGCTACATCGCTCCTCACCTGACCCATCGCCCTTTGTTGGAGTACACCAAACTGATTGCTCCGCCTGCTCAGGTAGATTCCTTTGACTATGTGTTGCTCAACTTGCAGCATCCCGGATGGGCGAGCAGTTTAGAACTGGCAAATCAAGTCTTACAGTTGACTCAAAGTAATTCACAATTTCGGCTGAAATACCAGCGCGATCGCGTCTACTTATTTGAGAGAAAGCGCTGACGATTCGTAGATCAACCCGCCTCAAAGCTGCGAAGTTCTGTTCAAATCGACGGTTCCCCACCACCCTGAAAATTTCTCAAGAATTTAAGAAACTTTGCCCTTCTTGAGTCCCATGTGAAGCTTTCGCGAAGAAACATTCTGTTACGGTTGTCAAGCCTCCTGCGTCTAGTGTTTTATGCAACAGTAGTGAAGCGAAATCACCCACATGGGTGAATTGACAATCCCCTCCTTAGTCAGCCAACATTTGAGATTCCAGCCCATTTGCATGTGCCGTTTGTCAGGTTTTGTCAGGGTTTGAGGGTCTGGCGACTCTAATTTGATTTGTTGTCGCATCGCAGTTACTTCTTAAGCGCATACTATGGTAAACCTGCAACAGTCCGGTAATGTAGATCACTACGCTCTGGACTTTCTCAAAGAAAACCCGGACATCTCTCGATCGCTCCTTGCAGATTGCGACCACGATTTTGATCAAGTTTCGACCTTTGTGGGGCCGATCGTTCAAGCTTCCAAACGCTGTCCTGCGTCTTACTACATTCAAGCAGCGACCACTGGGAGAACGGCCTTTTTAACCACCAATCTGTTTGACCTCGAAGAAGCACGGGTGACAGAAATTGCTTCAACCTGGCTGATTGGTCGCAGTCGAAACTGTGCGATCGCTGTTCCCAATCCCTCTATTTCTCGGTGTCACGCCGTCATTGGTCACAGTCCTCTAGAAGGGTTTTATGTGATGGATGTAGGTAGCAGCAATGGCACGTTTATTAACCGTCATCGCCTCCCTACATTAGAGCGGCGCACGCTTCAAGATGGCGATCTGGTGTCTCTGAGCCACATCCACGTCGAGTTTTTTGTCGTCAGCAATAAGAAAAACCTATCGGGTCTGGTTGGAGGGACGCGATCGTAGTTTTTTCAAGCGCTACCAAATGTGCAACACGCGATAGAACAATTCCCTCGTGGTCGCCTCTAAACTTTAAATTTAGGGTGAAATGGGGGAGTTTCCTTTGCAGGGATGTTTAATGCTTAAGGGCTTTTGAAAGCTATCCGATTTGGCAGGTCGTTTTTTGAACCCCGATCTCTTCGAGTTACCCGCAAGGGGTCGCTTCGAGTTACCCGCAAGGGGTCGCTTCGAGTTACCCGCAAGGGGTCGCGCCTCAACCCACTGCTTGCTGAACGGCTTGCTGCGTCACTTCTTGAAACTGGATGATGTCTTGTCTAGGGTCAACGTGACTGACTCTGAGATCGAGGCGATCACCTGGCTCAATCGATCGACTAAATCGGATCGGTAGCTCCAGACCCAAATCTTCTAATAAGACAAGCCCTAAATTCTCGTGCTCTCTCAGCCATCTCAGCATCAAGGCTTGCCAGACTTCATCAGAGTGACGACGCAGAAACTCTAGTCCCCAGTAGCGATTAGTTTGTCGCTCTACTAGTGAAGCTTCCTGGACGGTGCTGCTGATGGTGAGCATCAAGTCCTTTACCTCGTCGGGCGAAAATGGCAGGTCGGCCCCTCTCAAATGCGCCTTGATCTGAAAATGCGTCAGCAAATCGCTGTAGCGACGAATTGGAGACGTGACTTGAGTGTAGTTGTCTAACCCCAAGCTGGCATGACGCGCAGGCGTGATCGACAGTTCGCTACGAGGCATACAGCGGCGAATTGCACAAGAGCGAACCGGGCCCGCAGGTAGCTGCAAAAGCTCACTTTCGGACGGCAACTCCGGTTGGGGCTGGGCGCGAAAAGGCATCGGCAGGCTGTGGTCTCGACCATAACGAGCGGCCACCTCTCCCGCTAAAATCATCATTTCTGCAACCAACTGACGCGCCCTCGAATCTTCGAGCAGTTGAATCGTGATCTCGTCACTTTTGCTGCTCACCTTGATCGAAGACTCTGGCATATGGATGCTGATCGCTCCTTGAGACTGTCTCCAGGCTTCTCGACGTTTGGCCCACTTGGCGATCGCTTCCAATTCAGACTCGGCCTGTACGCCCCACTGCAACATCTCATCGACATCATCGTAGGTCAGGCGATAAGTGGCTTTGATCAGACTGGTGTGAATGCTGTAGGCTTGCACGCCTCCAGACTCATCTAAAATGACGCTGAAGCTTAACGCACAAGATACTCTCCCTTGATTGAGGCTCATCGGGCCAGTCGCCAACTCCGACGGAAACATGGGGATCATTCCCGTTGGCAGATAGATCGTGGTAATTCGACGACGCGCTTCTAGATCTAAATCGTCTCCAGGCATCAACCAGCGAGTCGGGTCGGCAATGTGAATCCACAGGCGATGCTGACCGTCAGGCAAAACTTCGAGACTTAAGCCGTCGTCAATCTCACGGGTGCTTTCGTCGTCGATCGTATATACCTTCAAGTAAGTCAGGTCTAAGCGATCGGCGTTGAGATCAGCAGGTGGAAACTCCAAACGATTATGCGACACTTCCAGAACCTTTGTAGAAAAATGAGTTGGGATCTGGCTACGCCGCAGAAATAGATTCTCGTGGGGACTCCACAAACCCAAATCGACGAGAAGTTGCCATGCAGCCTGGGGGGTTTCCGGCCGTTTCAGTGCTGCCAGTGTTTCGAGGGCAGGAGTCCGATGGGAGGCCTCTTCTCCCAGGGTAGCAAATCGCTCTAGGGCATCAAGTCGGGATCGATCGCTCACTTGCCATTCAGCCGTATTGCCCTGAAGAACGGTTTGGACGCGATCGAGAAAGCTTTGCCACTCGCGCTGGCGTTGGGCTTCCATCTCGATCTGGTGCTTCAGTTCGGCAACCTGGCTGGCGGGACGAGGTTCGTAGCGATCGCCCTTCTGCTTAAAGTAAAGCTTATCTTCGGAGAGCAAGCAGTAAGCTGCGTAGCACAGTGGTGCCGTTTGGTCGGAAAATAGCAGCATGGCCATTTCTGATGGCTCTGTCGTGTCGCCCGTTTCGCTGAGGATCTCCCAGGCAACCTCTAAACTGGAGGGGTCGAGATAGGGCTGAATCTCCCGCAAAAATTTGGGAATGTCGGAAAACTTGTAGGTTTCTTCAGCGACTTCGCAGGTGATCTGGCGAGGGTGGAGGGTGTGGGGTTGGCCCCGATCGTCGATCACAATCCAGTGTTTTTTACCTTCTGGACGATCGGCAACGGCGAGGCGGCGCTCTCCATTTAAACGAAATTCGACTAGGGTGCCCTTCTCCATCGAAGTCTATTCACTATGGGGGTTAAAGTGTCAACTGCAATCTGGGTGCCTGATATCGGCGAAAGCGTTTCACACCCTACACCTTAACACCCCACGAATTACCCTTCTTGATTGATGAAGGGAAGTAACGCAACAATTCTGGCTCTCTTGATCGCGGTGGTCAGATTGCGCTGCTGCTTGGCGGTCAGGCCAGTGATCCGACGGGGAAGGATCTTGCCTCGTTCGGTGATGAATTTACGCAATAAATCGACATCTTTGTAGTCGATCGGTTCTTCGGGCTTGAGGGGTGAAACGCGGCGACGGTAATAGCTCATAGGAATCCTAAAGGTAAGGGTGGTCAGTGGTCAGTAGCCAAACGTGACTACGGGCAAAAAGTTACCAGCTTGTTGCTAACGGCAGTCTATTTGATTTCTTTGTGGTCGGTGTGCTTGTTGCAGTGGGGGCAAAACTTTTTGAGTTCTAGGCGGGCGGTGGTGTTGCGACGGTTCTTCATGGTGGTGTAACGGGAGACACCGGGAGAACGTTTGTCAGAATTGGTGCGACATTCGGTACATTCCAGCGTAATGATGATTCTTACGCCCTTATTCTTAGCCATAGTGGACAGCCCAGATGGAGAAATTTGATTTAGACACGAAGGTCTATTATCACATACGGTGACGGACTTGGACAATCAGACGTTTAAGGGGATTTCTAGCTAAGAAGTTACTAATCTCGAAAAGCCCCCTAAATCTCGCAATTCTGGGGGACTTTGAGTTTCAAAAGCCCTCTGGCTTTGTTCAAGATTCCTTGAGTTAGGAGAGGGTTTTGCGGCGATCGGGTTCCCAGGGTTGCGATCGGTCTTCTTGGATGGGATCGAAGACGACGCAGAATTCTGATTGGGGTTCGAGTCGTTGGAGGGCGCGGCAATAATGGTCAGCGTTGGCGGGGGATCGGTGGCGGGCAAGGGTAATGCGTTGCATGTTTGGCAGCAGGCGCATCACGGCCCAAGGTTCTAGGCGTTGTTTGTAGTGCATAATAATGACGTTCCATGACAAGTGGATCTGTGAGCCAGTCCGAAGGCTTTTCCAGGGCGCGGACTGGTTCTTAACAGGGGGTGAACTCGATGAATCTTTTCGCTTCGGTTACAGATCTTGGAAGCCCCCTAAATCCCCCACAAGTGAGGGACTTTGAGCCGAAAATCTTAGATTGAAGTCCCCCAGAATTGGGGGGTTGGGGGGCTGAAGGGCTGAACAACGAAGCGAAAAAACTGTCGAATTCACGTTAACAAGGGGTGGATAACAGTAGCGTCAACTGACAACAGTCTATCTTTGATGAAGTCATTTGACAACATTATTTAGTCAAAAGGCTCTGTCACAGTTCAGCGAATGGGAAAAGCAGGGAATGCCCTCAGACAAGTGCTAACGACCTATGGGATTAGCCAGAATCAACTTGCAATCACGATGGGAATTCATCGCGGTGTGATGAGTCGTTGGGTCAGTGAAGACAGAGATCCGTTGGCAGAAGCTTTGTTTGAGATCTATCGGGCGTTGCGAAGGCTAAATCCGGCGGCTGCTGAGGAATTTATTCGCCTGTTTCTTGAAGATGCACGGAATGATGAGAGTTAACCAGGGAACGAACTCTACGGAAATCGAAGCTACTGCCTTCTGAATTCAGCCGATCGCACTTCAAACAGGAACAATTGCACCTCAAACAGGAACGATCGCACTTTTAATAGGAACGATCGCACTCAGAACTCAAATAATCGTGTTCGGAACTCAAATAATCGTGTTCGGAACTCAAATAATCGCGTTCGGAACTCAAACGATCGCACTCAGAACTCAAGCGATCGCACTCAGAACTCAAATAATCGTGTTCGGAACTCAAATAATCGTCTTTAGAACTCAAACGATCGCACTCAGAACTCAAATACTCGTGTTCGGAACTCAAACGATCGCGTTTTACGCTCAAAGCAAGCGGAAATCTAGCCGATCGCTCATTCCGTAAATTACGCTGGTGGTGTCGCGATCGTCACCCAACACTTTTATGACAGGATTAGAACCCCTCTGGATCGAAGCTGCAAAAGGTCTATCAGGTTTAGCCATCAAAACGTTGGGAGAAATGGCGAATAAGCGGTTAGACGAGCCGTTTCAGCAAGCGGTTTACAACTTTTTTGGCAAATACATTCAGAACTATCTCGATCGCCACGGCATTTTGAGAGTGTTGGGGATGCCGGAACCTGTGCGATTGCAGGATATTTATACTGAAGTGCAGTTTTTGGGAGAGGATGGGCGGCGGTGGTATCTGTCGATCGGCAATTTGGAGGAAGCGTATCGATCAGACGATCGACGGTTTCAAGCAAAAACACCGCAGAAGCAGGACGGAATGCAAGCCGCAAACGATCAGCAATATCTGATGGTGTTGGGACAACCGGGAGCGGGAAAATCGACCTTTCTGCGGCGAGTTGGCTTAGAAGCGCTGATGGGTCACGAAGGAAACTATCGGCATGACTGTATTCCGGTGTTTGTGGAACTGAAACGATTTAACACTGGGGAGATTAACGTCGAGAAAGCGATCGCTCAGGAATTAGAAAATTGTAGATTTCCCGATGCAGAAGGCTCTACCAAAAAGCTTTTAGCTCAAGGTAAGCTCTTGATTTTGCTGGATGGCTTAGATGAAGTACCAACTGCACACTTAGATCACGCAATTACGCAGATTCAAGATTTTGTCGATCGACACAAACAAAATCGCTTCATTGCCTCTTGCCGAACGGCCGCCTATCACAGTCGATTTCGCCAGTTCAAAGATGTGGAGATGGCGGATTTTGACGATGTTCAGATTCAGCAGTTCATTACCAACTGGTTTCAGAGCGAACAGGACAAGCAATTTGGCATAGCCGAGAAGTGTTGGGAGCGATTGCAGGAGCCTGAATACTCAGCCACCAAGGAACTTGCTCAAACGCCGCTGTTGTTGACCCTGTTGTGTCTCGTTTTCGACGACTCGCAAGCCTTTCCCAAGAATAGGGCTGTTCTCTATGGCGATGCGCTAGATGTTTTGCTAAAGAAGTGGGCAGCCGAAAAGCGCATTCAACGCGATCCGATCTACAAAGATTTGAGCGTGGCACTCGAAGAAATGATGTTGGGAGAGATTGCTTATGCGGGGTTTGTGAACGATCGCCTTTTCTTCTCCAGACGTGAAGTCGTTCAGCAAATTTGTACATTTCTAGAGAGCAATCTCAACGCGCCAAAACACTTAGATGGCAAAGAAGTCTTAAAAGCAATCCAAATTCAGCAGGGAATCTTAGTCGAACGCGCCGCAGATGTCCTATCGTTTTCCCACCTCACCATTCAGGAGTATCTCGTCGCTCAACACATTGCAGACCATAACTTGATTGAGGAATTGGTTGTAGGAAATATTGCAGAAAGACGCTGGCGAGAAGTCTTTCAACTGGTAGCAGGGCTGATGCGAGGCGGAGCAGATGACCTGTTGCTGCGAATGGAAGTAGAAACTCAGAAATACCTCAACACTGACAAACTAAAAAGCATTGTGAATTGGGCAGAACAAATAACGGCTGGCTCTGAAGGTGACTTTAAACCTGCTGCTAAGAGAGCGATCACTATTTTTCTCAACCGCGCCCTCGACCGCGCCCTCGACTTCGACCTCGACCCCACCCTTCTTTTTGCCCTTGACCTCGCCCACTTCCTTGACCTCACCTTCAGTAACAACGACCGCATCATCCTCATCCCTGATTGTGCCTTCGCTCACAAATTTGAAAGACTAAAAAGTTTTAGATCCGTAGATTTTGCAGCCTTGATTTCGCAATTGGAAGCTTTAGAAACTCAGGCTCCTGATGATAGCGAACCCGATGAAATCCGCCGAGCATTTACAGACCGGATTCTGCAAACCTGGTACACCAATCTCAACCTTAATCCTGAATGGATTAATTTATCTGGTGAGGAAGTCGAATCTCTCAATAATTACCTCTACGCCAACAAACTTCTCATCCGCTGTAAAGAGACCGCTGCGCGAGTGTCACCCAAAACCTGGGAAGGCATCGAATCCCGAATGCTCACCATGAGAGCGTGATCGCCGTTCAGCAGCAGTATCCTAAAGAAAACCCTGATCATTGCAAAGCTTATGACTGTACACGAGCAAGCGATCGACAAACTTCGTCAACTGCCAGATGCGCTGGCGATCGAAGTCAGCGACTTCATTGACTTTCTACTCACAAAACACCCTCAAAACGAGACAGCCCTCCCGTCTCCAGAATCATTAGAAACCGTTGAATCAGACTTCTCTGACTATCTAAAAAACCTGGAAGACTATGAAGACCGTCTAGCGTGTGGAGAAATCCAGTGGTAACGGTGACACGAGGCGACGTGGTTTTATGTGACCTCAACCCTGTAATCGGGACAGAACAAGCCGGAATTCGGCCTGCTGTCATTGTGCAAATCGATCGAGCCAATGCCGTCAGTCCCCACACAATTATTGCGCCCTTCACCTCTAAAATTCGTCGCTCCTTGTTGCCCTCTCATGTCTTCGTTCCCGCAGGCATTGGCGGACTCAGCCAGGATTCCGTGATTCTATGCGAACAGATTCGAGCGATCGACAAATCTAGAATCATTCGAGTGCTTGGTCATCTCGATGCTTCTCATCTTGAGCAATTAGGAGTCGCCTTATCAACAATTTTGGGTCTAACGGCAGAAGATGAATAACTCTCTTGCACTGGAAAAGAAGACGGGTGAAGATAAGCCATGAAAGACTATCACATCAACATCTTCTACCGCGAAGAAGACGAAGGGTATGTCGCCGACATTCCTGACCTGAAATACTGTTCCGCCTTTGGTGAAACCGTTGAAGAAGCCGTTCACGAAGTCTTGATAGCAAAAGCAGCTTGGCTAGAAACCGCGAAAGCAGAAGGCAAACCCATTCCCACCCCAAAATATCGCCCTGCCATCTATCAATTTGCATCCTGACTCATGCTTTCAAGCCACTGATCGCTAACCAGCGACTTCATTAATCTACTCAAGCTGAGACGTAATTTATGGCAATGAAGTTAGAGAGCGTGGTTCCGTTTGGGCGCTCGCTCGATGAGTACATTCAGATGTTTGACCTGACGGAAGATGATTTACAGAAATCAATTCTAGGCGTGGGAGACGGGCCAGCTAGTTTCAACGCAGAAGGGACACAGCAAGGCTATCGAATTCAGTCGATCGATCCGCTTTACGCATTCACGGCGGCTGAAATTAAAAGTCGATTTGATGCCGTTGTGGACAATATTATTCAACAGATCAGAGACTCGCCTGATGACTGGATTTGGACGTATCACGATTCGGTTGAGCAACTCAAAAGCAATCGAGAACGCACGATGGCATTGTTTTGCGCCGATTATGAGCCGGGAAAGGCAGAAGGACGATATACGATCGCAGCGTTACCCACTCTGAAATACCGGGACGGCGACTATGATCTGGGGCTTTGTTCTCACTTCCTGTTTTTGTACTCTGACCAACTGGACGAGCGATTTCATCTAGAAGGCATCTGCGAAATGCTGAGAGTTTGCAAAGAAGTGAGAATTTTCCCGCTATTGACGCTAGGGCTGAAACCGTCTCAACATCTAGCGGCGATCGTTCAAACGCTAGAAGCCAAAGGGCATACATGCGAAATTCAAACTGTGCCTTATGAGTTGCAGCGAGGCGGCAATAAAATGCTAAAGGTGATGAGATAGCCTGTATCTTCACAACAGGTTGATCAGCGAATTTGCCGTTCTAAAAATTCCTTGTGCCTTAACTTATGTTGCCAGCCAAACAAGCTGAAGAATTGATTTTGGGTTTAGTCCAGCCTTTTGAGCGCGATCGCCACTCTGAAACTGTCCCTTTAGAAGCCTCTTTACAGCGTATTCTGGCAGCAGATGTGACGAGTCATCTCGATTTTCCCCACTGGGACAATTCTGCAATGGATGGCTATGCAGTGCGCTTTGAGGATGTGAAAGCTAGTAGTACCGAGAAGCCAGCTAGTCTGAAGATCATTGAAGAAATCCCAGCAGGACATCAGCCCCAGAAAACCGTTCAGTCAGGACAAGCCGCACGAATTCTGACGGGATCAGTGATGCCTCAAGGGGCAGATACGATCGTCATCCAGGAAGAAACGAGACGAGAAGGAGAACAACTCCTAATCCTCAAACCGCCCTCCGAACCACAGGCTTTCGTCAGACATCGGGGGGCATTTTATCGATCGCACACTCCCCTCTTACCCGCAGGTTTGCGCTTGCAGGCCCCCGAAATTGCTGTTCTAGCTGCCGCTCAATGTACTCAGGTGTCGGTGTTTCGTCGTCCGCGAGTGGCTATCTTATCGACGGGCAGCGAATTGGTTACACCGAGTCAGCCTTTGCAGCCGGGGCAGATCGTAGACTCCAATCAGTATGCACTCGCCGCCTTGATCACTCAGATGGGCGCAGAAGCGCTGCCGTTGGGAATTGTGCCCGATCGTCCCGCTGATCTCAAAGACGCGATCGCTCATGCCCTTTCGACTGCGGATGTCGTTCTCTCGTCGGGAGGCGTTTCGGTGGGGGATTATGATTACGTCGATCGCATCCTGGCAGAATTGGGCGCAGAAATTCATATTCGATCCGTCGCCGTCAAACCGGGTAAACCGTTGACTTTCGCCACTTTTGAGAATTCAGAATCTCAACTCAAAACGTTCTATTTCGGACTTCCTGGCAATCCCGTTTCCGCGCTGGTGACCTTTTGGCGATTTGTGCAGCCTGCGATTCGCAAACTATCAGGAGTCACTCAGGGATGGGAGCCAATCTTTGTCAAAGCAAAAACAAGCCAGGAGCTACGATCGGACGGCAAGCGAGAGTCTTATTTGTGGGGGCAGTTGCAGTTGAGGGATGGGGAGTATGAGTTTGCGATCGCGTCTGGTAGCCACAGTTCGGGTAACCTGATCAACCTGGCTGGAACCAACTGTCTTGGCATGATTCCAGTCGGACAAATCCACGTCTCACCAGGAGAAACGATCCAAGTTCTGCAAATCAGCGCCCTTTAACACGGATCACTTAGGAGGTCTCCGGCGTTGCAGAAACTCAGGAATATCTAAACCAGGCGGCTTACCTTTCGGTTCTGAAGGAGCCGTAGAAGGTGTGGGATTGATGGGCGCAGGACGCTTGGGTAAGACAGAGGGTTTTGCCTGCGCTTGTTGCTGTTGAGTTTCGGGCGAAAATCCAGTTGCAATCACGGTAATCCGCACTTCACCCTGAAGCCGTTCGTCAATCACCGCACCAAAAATAATGTTGGCATTGGGATCGACAACTTCGTAGATGATTTCTGCGGCAGCATTCACCTCGTGCAGCGTCAGATCAGACCCGCCCGTAATGTTAAAGACGACTCCTCTCGCGCCATCGATCGACGCTTCTAGCAAAGGAGAAGAAATGGCGGCGATCGCTGCTTCTCTGGCCCGCGATTTGCCCGACCCAATGCCAATCCCCATCAGGGCTGACCCCGCATCCGCCATCACCGCTCGCACATCGGCAAAATCGACGTTGACCAAACCGGGAATCGTAATAATGTCAGAAATGCCCTGCACGCCCTGACGCAAAATGTCATCCGCCGTTCTAAATGCTTCCTGGACGGGGGTTTGCTCAGAGATTACCGTCAGCAGTTTGTCATTAGGAATGATAATCAGCGTATCGACTCGACTTTGCAGCGCAGCGATGCCTTCTTCGGCCTGACCTGTGCGCCGCCGACCCTCAAAGGTGAAAGGACGAGTCACCACTCCGACCGTCAGGGCCCCTAATTCTTTGGCGACTTCGGCAACGATCGGGGCGGCTCCCGTCCCAGTTCCCCCACCCATGCCAGCGGTGATAAAGACCAAATCGGCATGTTCGAGCGCCGTGGCAATTTCATCGCGAGATTCTTCGGCGGCTTTTTGCCCGATCGCCGGATTTCCGCCTGCGCCCAATCCTCTTGTCAGCTTTTGACCCACCTGTAATCGCTTAGGGGCTGCTGCCTGAGCCAGCGCTTGAGCATCGGTATTGACCGTCCAAAACTCGACCCCTGAGACATCGCTGGCGATCATTCGGTTGACCGCATTGCCCCCGCCCCCGCCAACGCCAATCACCTTGATCTTCGCAATACTTCCTGGCACGATATCACCACTCCTTAAATCTTCTCCAGGCATTCCTTTGAGACTGGAATTCTGGCTTAGATAGAGACTGGAGTTCCCAAACGAGTTTGAGTTGTCTGCGATCGACGAAAAGCCAGATTGTCCTTCGGCATGGGAATTTTCGTAGCCCTGCTCCAGGCTGCTATCGAGCGTCATTGGAACGGTATTTGACTCATTGTTAAGCGTCATTGGAATGTACGGGCGATGATTTATGAACAAAAAACCAGTCCTAGAAAAACTCTAGATCGCTGGGATAATCTAACTTGAGAAACCAACGATATTGCCATAGTTATAAAAGCAAAAGCGTATTGGTGGTGACAGGCTCAAGTTACGTTTTGTAGTGATAGATTTGCAAATTTTCGCACAGTTTTTCGCATAGTATTCGCGTGATGAGTATTCGCATGGTGAATGCCCTAGGGGGTACTTAATTTTACAGGACTTTTTGGCGTAATCATTTGAACAGAGGGGGATTCTGGATTTCTCAAATCAATGTAAGCAATCTGGTTGAGGTTGACGCGGCTGGATAATCGTCGCAGGCGATCGAGCGCTTTAAGCTGACTTGTAAAGTTTGCACCATAGAGTCCACAGTGGACGGTTCCTAATTCTGTCTTAAGAATCAAATTGTTGGGGTCGTCCAGATTGACTTCAAGAACTTTGACAGAACTGCGACGAATCGCCTGATAAAGCTGTGACCAACTGGCACGATATTGACTGAGCTTTCCCGTCACTTTTAGCGTGGGGAGTTTTAGGCTTTGATTGAGAGAAGTATAGCTTTCTAAGGGAATCCAGATGCCGTTTTCATCTAATAATCCAGGCTGATCCGGGTCGGTAGTTTTGGTGGCCCCGGCTTGAGGAAGGGCAACCGCAACCGGAGTCCGCTCCTGAATTCTCACAGTGAGACTGGGTGGAAACAGTTGGCGATCGACGGTCGCTTCGGCAATGGGAGCTTTGGCTTTGAGCGCATTCGAGACGGCCTGAGGCTGAATTTTTAGAAGAGATTGAGGATAGGCGATCGGCAGCAGGGTGCGAATAGTTTGTGCAGAGATAAATTGATTGCCCTTGATTGTAACCTGTTCAGGTTTGCGAATGACCCAGGCAGGCAAAGTCGCCGCCCAAACCGTCCCGGTGGCCAGCCCAAAAACAGCAAGACTGCGCCAACTGGCCTGAAAAAATCTCACACGTCTCTGGCGGCGTAGTTTTTGCCGTCGTTGGCTCAACTCAGTCTGGGAAACGGGGGCAATGCTGGTCATCCTGGCTCACTCACAAACTGGGTTCGGCAGACGGAATTACTTTGAAAAGATTATTTTTGAAGGAATATTTATGCAGAAATGCTTTTGCAGAAGTCCTCAACAGGGGTTGAAATGGCAAAAATGGCAAACTGCTAGGACTCGCGACTTCTCTCGGCTCTATCAATCTTTGAGAAAAAGCCTTGAGAAAAGGGAGGTTGAAAGCTTTGAATTGCGCCGATCGAGATAGACGATTACTCTAGGCGACTTTTGTCCAGGCAGAAAGGCAACTTTGAACCGATCGTCGATTTCTGGGTGCCATCTCAAAAGCCCGAATCCGTCTTTTCATTTAATCACTCATTGCTGATTCTGGACTTGCCTCTTTGAGAAAGTTTGTCCGAGTCTACGTCGTCGATTCTTGCAATAGGGTAACGACTCGTTCGCCAAATTCAGGATCAACATTCGCTAAACCCAGCAATTGCAGATACTCCTGGCGAGACAGACCCGCCTTTTCGATGTCGGCGATCGCTTCCGCTTCGATATCTCGTTGAATTCGCAAAGATTCTGACTCGGTTTCTGCACCCTGTAGCTCTCCTTCGCGGCGATCGATGAGAGAAACGACCTGCAAATAGGCGCTGATGAACTGGTTGACCTTCTCAGAAGGAATGCTGGTTGCGTCCAGTCCGGCAGGCTTGGGGGGCGAAGAGTTGGGAGCCAAAACTTCGGGTGTGACAGGCATAGAACCGTCAGCAAGAGCCGGAAAAGCCAACAGGAAGCAGGCAAAGAGCAAGAAGAGGAAATGAATCAGCGATCGCATCCCAATTTTTCCAGGTGAAGCGCCTCGATTTTAACGTGAATTCAATTTCTTCGAGTTACCCAAAAGGGGTCGAGTTCTCTGGAACTTTAAGATCAGATTCTCGGCTTTAAGTCCTCCACTAATGAGGATTTATTGGAGTTTCCAGATCTGAAGCTGTGGCGAAAAATTCTGGAGAGTTTAGGCGATTTTAGGACTCTTCTCCGGCAAATCGGAGCCGATCGGTCATCTTTAAAGTGCCAGGGGTAAAGTAGTCCGTTGTCCAGCGATCGTCGGGAGTCAGCATCGGAGGCTTGATTGTTTTGCCCTCGGCCTCTAGACCGCGCAGCCGAAAACGGAATCGATAGTGGTCATAAAGCCGCATCAGTTCGCAGCCATAGCAGTCGGCGACATCTACATTGCCCTGCACGATTAAGAAATTTTCGTCATTGCCCTGAGAAGCGTTGGAAGAAAAATTGTGAGAGCCGCTGACGATCGTCGGCTGATCTGAGGTGAAATCGACAATAATCAGCTTGGTGTGAATCAAAATATTGCCTTTTTGCCCTTGAGTAGACTCTTTGAGAAACCCTTCTAATCCCTCATTGAGCATGGCGGTGGCAGTGAATTCGGCAGTGCGATCGGCGTGAAATCCTGAAATTTTTGAGCGACTATTTTGCAAGCCGTAGCGCAAGATTGGATCGTTGGGTTCGCCTAAGAAAGCCTGCTCTAACGGGTCAAATAAATCGAATGCCGTACAGAATAAAACGTCGCGATCGGCGGCTTTAACCAGATCGACAAAGGCTTGCAAATCTTTTTTACCTGTCCGAGGAGAAAAGCCAGCAAAGAGCGAATGGTTTGTCTCGATCGAATTACTTTGATTGATGTATCGGCGCGTTGCCGTAGGCTTGTCTCCGCGAAATAGCCCTTCAAATAAGTCGAGATAGGATTGGGCAGTGTCCGATCGATTGACGATATGAACGACGTTTGCCTGACGATAAATGCCATTTTCGGTGAAGTTGGTTGACCCACACAAGACGGCTTGACCCCTGCGATTTTCTGACTCAATGCGACTGAGAACAATGAACTTGTGGTGACAAATGTTGTGAGTGACTCTAGCCCGTTTTGCTGCGTCGGGTAAAGTTTCCAAGTTTTTGGCGTTGAGTTCGGTTTGCTCGTCGTCAGGCTTTGCGTGGTAGACAACTCGCACCTTTACGCCTCTTTTGTGGGCCGCCGCGATCGCTTGCACAATTTCAGAAAGCTCGTATTCGTAGATAGCAACGTCGATCGCCCAGGTTTCATCAATCGCTCGATTAATAAACCCAATAATTTGCTCCAGCACGCCTCGACTCAACCAATCTAGCGCTTCGGGAGGCAAGGGCGGACGAGGGTTTTTGGCTTTGCGGGCGGCTTCTAAATCCGCTTCGACTTGAGGAAATTTGCGACAAAAGGCTTGACTAGCGGCGGCGGCTCGATTGAATAAAATACAGTGATCCCCGTTTAGAGAACTGGCCGTCTTGACGCGCACTGACAGCCCTGCTTCGACTTTGAGCTTTTCGGGATCGCCATAAACAGGATGCACAATATACTCGTAAGTCGTGTCTGGATATACCCGGTAGTCTGACCAGCGAAACTTTTGAATCGGAGCACGATTGCTGGGGATCAGTTGCCCAGGACGAATCTGCATGTGGGGAAAGGGCAGCATTCCCGTTAGCCATTCTTTCTTGCCCGATCGCCCATCGACCCGCGCGATCGCAAACCCCAACAGACCTTTCCGCTGCTCAGGGGTGACATTCATGGCCAAAATGACTCCTGTCGTCCCGGCGTAGGCTTTGACTGAAATTCCATCTTTGCGGGTAGTTTGACGCATGGGGCACCGTGGGGATTATTTTCTCTAACCCACAAATACACTGCCTGCCTGAAACATTACCTGAATTACTTAAAGGAACTTTACCCAACTAAGCCCGATCTCAGGGCCCGCACCGCCGCCTGAGTTCGATCATCCGCGCAAAGCTTATTCAAAATGTTGCGAACGTGGGTTTTGACTGTCCCAACTGTGATGTAGAGTTTCTCAGCGATCGTCGCGTTGCTGCATCCATCCACAATTAGCTGCAAGACTTCTAACTCTCGCTCAGTCAGCGGATAAGCTTCGATAATCTGGTTGTATTCAGGCTCCGCAGCGCTGATCGTCACCGTGTTTTCCACCGTTGCGCCGTTGCCGTCCTGGGTATCGCGAGTTTGCCGCAAAACAACACGGGCGATCGCCGGATCGATCCAGGAGTTGCCTTCTTGGGTGACGCGCAGCGCTTCGACGAGTTGATCGAGGCTGACATCTTTCATACAGTAAGAGTCTGCCCCCGCCGCAAACGCCGCCAAAACCACATCTTCGTTGTCTTGCAGCGTCAGAATCAGCACCTTGGTGTAGGGTTCATCTTCCAGCGTTTGTGACTGACGAAATCGCCGCGTTAGCTCAATGCCATCAATGTCAGGTAAGCCAATATCGACGATCGCCACATCGGGCTTGGCGTTGGTTAATAGCTTGAGGCCTTCTGTGCCGTTTGCGGCTTCGCCCACCACCTTAAAGCCAGGGCGCTGTTGTAAAGCAGTTCTCATGCCAACCCGTGTCAGGTCGTGATCTTCAATAAGAGTAATGCGAATGTCATGATCCATTGGAAATCAGCTCCCACAGTTTTTAGAAAATAGCAAAACATGAAAAATAAAAGAGTTGCAATTGTGCAATCTATTGAGGTGGCTATCCTACCTTTTTTAGGATGGCACCCGGTGAGATGACACTTCTTGATGAATCACACGAGTCGAGATTAGAAATTCAGAAGCGAAATACCTGAGACTTTGACAATCGCAATCATCCGGATCTATTTAATAGCATAGGCACAACTAATGGATACGTACGTATGACCTCTGAGATATTCCTTTAGGAATAAATTTATCAAACTTGTGTCCTCTTGGCGATCTGATTAAGACTCAGTGGTGCTAGACACAAACCAATGTAATTATTTCTCAGCCCCACGCGCGAAGCCAACAGTAACATCTCTCTCAAGAGAGGACGAAACCATCAAGCGGCAGAGGATTATTGACTCAATCACGGGCGTTCTCCCTTCAGTAACTAATTACTCCCTGAGATTAATAGACACCCTTTGCCCAATCCTGCTTAATAGAAACGACCTATCCAGAAGCTTGATTTAGAGTGATGTCTCAAGCAGAGTTTCAAGCAGAAAATAGATCTTCTCATTCCGTAATCGGAGACCCCAAAGAACGGTTTCGATCGCCCGTGTTAGCGACTCCTCTCATCGTCTGGAATACCGATCCCGAAGGACGAGTGGTTACCCCGATGCCTGCCTGGAGTGCCTACACCGGACAAACTGAAGCAGAAATTCTTGGCTGGGGTTGGATTCAAGCAGTGCATCCTGACGATCGTGAACTCGTGGCCCAAGTTTGGACTCAGGCTCTCAAAGATCGCATTCTCTATGAGGTGGAATATCGACTACGAGGCGCAGACGGCATTTATCGGGACTTTGCGGTGCGCGGAATTCCAGCGATCAACGAAGATGGCAGCCTGCGGGAATGGGTAGGAGCCTGTCTCGATATCAGCGATCGCAAGCGCATGGAGGCAGAACAAGCCAAAACTCATGCAGCCCTTCAAGAAAGTGAAGATCGGTTTCGCAAGATGGCTGACACTGCGCCCGTTTTGCTTTGGGTTGCGGGAACTGATGCGCTGTGCAATTTCTTTAATCAAAGCTGGCTGGACTTTACCGGACGATCGCTCGATCAAGAAATCGGCAACGGTTGGCTAGAAGGCGTGCATCCTGACGATCGTTCTGACGTTGAGCAAACCTATCAGGCGGCATTTGAGGCGAGACAGTCATTTGAAATGGAGTATCGGCTGCGGCGATCGGATGGGGAGTATCGGGATCTGCTCGATCGGGGCGTTCCTCGATTTTTGGGCGATGGTGAATTTGCGGGCTACATCGGGTCTTGTATCGACATCACAGCCCGCAAGCAGGCAGAAATTAGCCTTGCGACACGGGCCGAAGAATTGGCGCAAACGACCACGATTTTGGCCCACACGGCCGCCATTCTAGAAAAGCGCAATCAAGAATTAGATCAGTTTGCCTACGTCGTTTCCCACGATCTCAAAGCGCCCCTGAGAGCCATCTCCAGCCTTTCGCAGTGGATCGAGGAAGACTTAGAAGCGGTGCTGACGGATGAAACGCGCCATCAAATGGGCTTGTTGCGGGGGCGAGTACACCGGATGGAAGGTCTGATTGATGGCTTACTACAATACTCACGAGTCGGACGCGCCCCCCTCAACCCGGAAGTGGTTTCTGTCAAAGACTTACTCAATGGCATTCTCGATCTGATTGCCCCGCCGCCCAACTTCAATCTTCAGATCGGGCCCATGCCTACTTTGAGAACCGATCGCCTCGGACTTGAGCAAGTGTTTGCCAACCTGATCAGCAATGCGATCAAACATCACGGTAAACCGATCGGACAGGTGAAAATCGAGGCGATCGACCAGGGCAAGTTTTACGAATTCACAGTGCAGGATGATGGCGTGGGCATTGCGCCTCAGTTCCACGAGAAGATATTTGTAATCTTTCAAACATTGCAGGCTCGCGACAAAGCGGAGAACACGGGGATCGGTCTCTCTTTAGTTAAAAAGATTGTGGAGAGTCAAGGAGGTCGCGTCTCGCTGGAGTCAGAAGTCGGCAAGGGGGCAACGTTTCGCTTTACCTGGCTCAAGACTTTACCGAGCTAACTCCTTGTTAAGCTGGTTGACTGACAAAACTCCTAAAACCCTTGATTCTTCGTAGGTTGGTGTTGAGCAACGCGAAACCCAACAGCAGCCTTTCTACCGTTGCTAACGTTGGGTTGAACCTGGTGAAACCCAACCTACCTGAAAAGATTTGTCAGTCAATCAGCCTTGTTAAGTTGTGTAATCTTCTTGACAACCTGGTTTAACAGTCACCTCTAAACCTCCACCCTCTAACCTTTCTAACGAGTGATCCCAAATTCTATATAAATTGTGAAGATAGAGACCGAAGGCTCAATATGTCAGAAGAAAAAATGTTAAACATCCTGCTGGTCGATGATGACGAGGTGGATGTCATGAACGTTCAACGAGCGTTTAAGAAACATAACATCACCAATCCTCTGTTTGTTGCCAATAATGGGTTTGAAGCCTTGGACATGCTGCGAGGAGATCCGCCCACTGTTCCTCCTCATCGCCGACTCATTTTGCTTGATTTGAACATGCCAAAGATGGGCGGCATTGAATTTTTGCGCGAACTGAGAGCCGACGATCGCCTCAAAAGTACCCCCGTCATCGTCCTGACGACATCCAACGAAGATAACGATAAAGTAGAGGCGTATAACCTCAATGTGGCGGGTTACATTCTCAAACCTGTGACGTTTTCTCGATTTTTGGAGTCGATGGCCGCGCTTAACAAGTATTGGATGCTCTGTGAAATGCCTTAGAAGAAATGCCTTAAAAGCAGTTAGCTGTTAGCGACGATCGCTCAACTTCAAAAGCCTGAAAAGTCGATCGTGCTGAACTCAGTTAATCGCTAATTGCCCCTTGTTACCCGTTGACTGCTATGAATGAGACGCTCAAAATCCTGATTGTTGATGACGACAGCATTGATCGTCTGTCAGTTCAGAGATCGCTGCGGGCGGCGGACATTCCCCAAGCGATCGAGGTCGATAGTTATGAGGCAGCAATTGCACAATTACAACAAGAAGACTTTGACTGTGTACTGCTAGATTATCAGTTGCCCGATGGCGATGGATTGAGTCTGGTACAGCAGATTCGACAACAAAAGATTGCGATCGCGCTGATTGTACTCACAGGTCAAGGAGACGAACAGCTTGCTGTGGAATTGATGAAGGCAGGCGCAAATGATTATCTGTCTAAAAATGCACTTTCATCCGATACTTTGGCGCGAAGTTTGCGAAGTGCTGTTCGGGTCAATCGGGCCGAACTTCAAGCAGCCCAAGCCACCCAAAAACTTAGAGAAAGTGAAGAACGCTATCGACTAGTTTTAGAAGGGTCAAACGATGGAATTTGGGATTGGTACATTTACCAAAACGAGGTTTTTTGTAACGATCGTCTTTTTGAAATTGTCGGAATATCACGAGAAGAATTAGGAGCCGCTCAAAGCGCTTTTTTTCGGCTAATTCATCCTGAAGATCAAGATCAAGTGCTGCGAGCGATCGTGGCTCATTTAGAACAGGGTACTCCCTTTGATGTTGAGTTTCGCTTACAGCATTCTTCGGGCAGCTATCTTTATTGCACCTCGCGCGGCAAGGCCCAAAAGGACGGATCAGGCAGAATTTTTCGCATGTCGGGGATCATCAGCGACATCACTCAACGCAAGCAAGCCGAAGAAAAGATTATTCAACTCAATCGAGATTTACAACATCGCGTTACCGAGCTGCAAACGCTGCTGGATGTCATTCCGATCGGCATTGGAATTGCAGACGATCCCACTTGCCAAAAGATTAAAGTTAATGAAAATTTGAGCCAACAATTAGGAATTTCGCCTCAACAAAACGCTTCAAAAAGTCAGCCAGATGGCGATCAATTGCCTTATAAAATTTTGCAAAATGGTCGAGAATTGTTGCCACTTGAATTGCCAATGCAGCGGGCGGCGATGACTGGAATTCCACTCTCTGGCTTAGAACTTGATCTCGTTCAATCAAACGGCAAGACAACCAAAATCCTTTCAGAAGTCGCTCCTTTATTTGACGAGTATGGCAATTCAAGAGGCTGTGTGGGGGCGTTTGTGGATATTACCGATCGCAAACGTGTTGAGGAATCCCAGCGTTTTTTGGCCGATGCCAGCATTTTGCTTGCCAGTTCGCTGGATGCCGCCACAATTCTCAAAAATTTGGCCCAGCTTGCGGTTCCTTATCTGGCTGACTGGTGCATAATTCACACCATTCAAAACGAACAGCCTCACCTGGCTGCGCTCTATCACACTGATCCTGAGAAAATTGTTGCGTTTCGGGAGTTTAGGCAGCGCTACCCGATCAACTTTAACTCTACTGACAGCATTCCTGAAGTGTTGAGAACGGGGCGAGCCAGCTTTCATCCCGAAATTTCTGACACTTATCTCAAAAGCCTGGCGCAAGACACCGAGCATTATGATCTGCTGCGAACCTTTGGGTTTGAGTCGGTGATGGTGGTGCCGCTGTTAATGAGACAGCAAATTTTGGGAGCGATTACCCTTTGTGTCGCGGAGTCCAAGCGTCGTTACAACGAGTCTGATCTAGCGCTTGCCGAAGATTTAGCCCGCCGGGCCGCGCTCGCCATCGAAAATGCCCGTCTCTATCAAGCGACCCAAAGTGCCGAACAAAGTCTCAGACAAGCGATCGTCGTCCTCAACGAGCAACAACAACAACTGCGAACGCTCCAGCAGCTTACCGATTTGCTCAATCAGCGTCTGACCAACCTGCCTGGACTCCTGCAAGTCATGATCGATGCGGTCTGTGAAGCGATCCCCGGTGCCAAATTTGGCTTAATTGTCCTGCAAAATGCCCAAACCCAACAGCTAGAGTTGACCGCCACCACAGGACTCGATCGCGACGATTTTCCGATCAATGAAGCTTTCCAACCCGGCGAAGGTCTATTGGGACACGTCTTCCTCACCGGAGAAACCCACGTCATTCACCCAACCCTTGACCCCGCTCACTCCTCACTCCTTACGCCTCACGCCTCATTCCTCCCCGCTTCTCTCTGCGCCGTCACGATCGAATCTGCCCAAGCCGGAAGATTGGGGGTGATTGCGGTGGGCAACTGGGACGAAACCTCCGCCTTTGATGAAGAAGATACTCGCTTGCTGGTGGCGTTTGGAGAGCAGGCGGCGATCGCCCTTAATAATGCTCAATTAATTAATGCCTTAGAAGAACGAGAAGAACAGTTAGCGATTCAAAATGCAATTCTGGCGCAGCAAAATCAGGCGTTAGAAAACCAGCGTCAACAGATTCAATTACAAAATCTTAAATTAGTCGAAGCGGCTCAACTTAAGTCACAGTTCATCGCCACCATGTCCCACGAATTGCGAACACCCATGAATGCAATTATGGGCTTTTCTCAACTGTTGTTACGTCAGCGTCAGCTATCTCCGGCTCAAGTCGAAATGGTCGATCGCATTCTCAATAATGGCAAAAACTTATTAGCGTTGATTAACGACATTCTAGACTTATCAAAAATTGAAGCCGGCCGACTAGAGCTTAAACTTGAACGGCTCAGTTTACCCGAGTTAATAATTGCGACGACTTCAGAACTACGATCGCTTGCTCAACAAAAAAATCTCGCTTTAGAAACAGAACTTCATCTAACCAATTCTTGGATCATTAATGATAGTTCTCGACTGAGGCAAATCTTAGTTAACTTGATTTCTAATGCCATCAAATTTACCGACGTGGGTACTGTTCGAGTTGAAGTTTCGGAGGTTGAAAATCAGCAGGTTGCGATCGTCGTTCAAGATACTGGAATTGGCATTGCTCCAGAAAACATTGCGAAAATTTTTGAAGAATTTAAGCAGCTAGACCAAACCATCACCCGCAGACATCCCGGCACTGGATTAGGTTTAGCAATTACAAAATGGCTCGTTCAAATGATGAAAGGTTCAATCTTTGTTGAGAGCCAATTAGGAGTAGGAACCACCTTTAAGGTTCAGCTACCCAGATTTCTTGAAGGGTGGGAGCGATCGTAATTTTTCTAAATCCAAACAAGCCAACGCTCTGCGACAATACTTGTGTCAAAATTGAGGAATAACCCATTTTCCCCACTCATTCACAAGCCATTACCTGCCTGATTCTTTGCCAACTATTGTCTAACGGTTACAGAGACATTCATCTATTTCGCTTTAATGACCGAGAAGGATACGTATATATTTTTGCTGGCAGTGAGCTTGAAATCATCGTTTATCGCAATGGTCGCTGGAGGTTTGAATGAAGCCAGATTTCGCAAGCATGTCTCGTAAAGAATTGAAAGCTTATATTCTGTCTCATCGAGACGATTTAGATGCTATCGATGCCTTGTATGAACGCCGCACGCCTGATTCTGAGGCAGTTTGGTTTGAGCCGCCCAAGACGATGGAAGAGGCAGAACAACAGTTTGAAGTGTTTAAAAAGATGGTTGAAGAACGCGAAGGTCGGCAGGATCAGTCTGCTTGAAGTTCACTCTACTCGTTGCTCAGCGATTCTGAGTTTTGCCGATCGCGCCCTCGGATTTTGCTTGACTTCTGAATCTTGAGCAATGATTGGTTTCTTAGTTAAAACTTTGAGCAATGGTGATTCTTTAAAGCGATGTTTAACAATTCGATCTTCTAAACTATGAAAGCTAATAATGGCAATTCTACCTTCTGGTTTTAACCAACTTTGAGCTTTGTCGATGAAGGTTTCTAAGACTAAAAGTTCTTGATTAACGGCAATTCGTAGCGCTTGAAACACGCGAGTTGCAGGATGAATTCGACCATAACGGTATTTGGGCGGTACTGAATAAGCGATCGCTTCCGCTAGTTCCGTCGTTGTCTGAAACGGACGTTTCTCAACAATTCTTCGGGCAATTCTCCGAGACAGTCTTTCTTCGCCAAAGGTGTAAAAAATCTCTGCCAGTTTTGCTTCTTCCCAATGATTGATCGCGTCGGCAGCCGTGAGATCTTGACGGCGATCCATTCTCATATCCAACGGGGCCGTGTGCCGAAAACTAAAGCCGCGATCGCCAATATCAAATTGAGCCGAACTTACGCCCAAGTCTGCCAAAATTCCATCGAACTTCAGGTCACCAGGATCAAACTTGGCAAAGTTACTCTGCTGAAACTGAACACGATCGCCAAACTCAGCTAACTTTTCTTGGGCAGCCGTCAGAGCCTGATCATCCTGGTCGATCGCCGTCACCCTGACCTCCGCTGTCGCCAAAATTAAGGCACTGTGCCCGCCGCCGCCCACCGTCGCATCCAGGTAGTGACCCTGCGATCGAATCGCCAAGCCTTCGACCACTTCCTGACTCAAAACGGGAATATGGGCAAAGGCAGTTTCTACAACGTCATCCTTCATTTTGAATAAATTAAGGCTTTGTCAACCTGTCGGAACCGCTTTTCTAGCTTACCGTTCCCGCTCTGATTCAGAATGACAATCCAGGCTTGAACCGGAAACTGTAGTGCATTGACCAACTGATCAAACTGCTCGGCGGTGAGTTTTCCTGATCCCATAAAATTTTTCTCTTGCACAATTCCCAACACGCAGAACGTCCGCTCAGGAAAGTAAGTCACCTCTTTTTGCACCAGATAAGCCTCTTTGACGTGAGGATGAGCCGCCAACGTTTCGCACAACGCCTCCACCTCCGACGGCGAGAGAGACTGGGACACCAAACGATCGCTTTCCGAAACCCCCGATCGTTCCCGTTGTGCTTTGGTCATCAGTTCATAATGCTGCTCAAGTCGAGTCTGATAAGCCTTTGCTCGCTCTGTGTCGCCCCGTCTCCAAAAGAATGTGTAGAGAGACTGATAAGCGTCGATCGCCACATTAAAATTTTGAGCGATCGCCGTTTCCAGATGCGCTACGCCCGATTCATTCTGTTCCTCTAAGAGCAACTGCCCCAACGTGTAGTGAGCCGCCCAGTAAGTGTCATCCTGCTGCAAAATCTTTTGTAACATTGGCAGAGCAATCTCTTGGCCCTTGATTTCGAGCGTCAAGACGGTCTGAGTCCAAAACTCTTCAAAAGGAAGCGTCTCAATTCTGGCTCTCTGCTCCAAATCTTCTAGCTGCTGACGAGACTCTTGTAGAGACGCATAGCGCTGTCGCCAGGGAGTTGAAACTTCGATCGACCAATCTTTGTCAAACTGAGCAGCATACTGTTGAGCCATTTCACCCAGCAATTGATCCGCCGCACTGACCTGAACCGGATTGGGCAACGTTTCTTCAGAAGCCAGATAGCCCACTGCTTTGAGTCGATCGCCCAAACAGGGATGAGTATCGGCATTGCTGGTTTTCTCAATTAGAGCCTGCTGGAGCCATTGAGAACTCCTTTCGGTAGGGATTGGATCTCGCAGCGCCGTTCTCAGATTGCTGTAAACGATCGCCGGGGGATCAGCCTGATGCTCTGCCTGCTTGTAGACCTCTGCCCAAAAAGACGTTTCTAGAAATTTGGACTTCACTTCTACCGCAATCAAGGCTTCCGCAATATGCTGGTTTCCAGCTACCTCAACGGCACAGCGATCGGCTTCATATTCGTTCATTCTTGCCAACACAAAAGAATAAGCCCCAAAGAACGGCGCATACCAATTAAAGAAGCGATCAAACAGCACCGAGCTTCCATGCTGACTGTCTTGAAACCGCTCAAAAATCTGCATCCAGGTCTTTCTGACTCGATAGATCCACCCCGCAAAGCGCGAATGATTGCCCGAAAGATGCCCCAATTCGTGAGCCACAACCGCTCGAAACTGCTCGACAGAAAGCGCCTGCATTAGAGGCAATCCAACTAGCAGATAGTTTTGATGCCAGCCAAAAACCCCCAACTTGGGCACCTGGACGACGGCCGCGTTAAAGTTGCGATCGAGCAAAATGTGGTGAAATTGAGGCGCTTGCAGCTTGGTGGTCAACTCATCCACCAGCGCAAACAACTGAGGCACCTGCTGACGAGACAAACGGATGCCTTGAGGCGGCGGAAAGGACACCCAGAGCGATCGCACAATTACCCACACCGGAATCAACAGCAACGCCCCCAACTTGATCATTAAGGCATTGACTCGATGGCTAAACAACACGATCGACACGAGCAATGCAACCAGCCCCAACAGCCCCACCAAAATCAAAATCAGATAAGCATAGCCTAGGGCGGCCAACAGTCCTACTCGAAATCGATAGCTGGCAGGCTCCTGGTGGGCAAATCGTTCTAGCTTTTCTACCAGCGCATCAAACTGTTCGTGCGTCATCCGTTTTTGCTCCCAACGGTATAGAAATGAACCTATCGTTTCCCTGGGTGAGGGTGATAATGACTTCAGTCAACCGTAGACAACTCTCCGGACGATTCATCTCTATAATTAAGAAAGCGAAACAAATAGCAGCACAAGGCTTTGGGTGTTTGGGATCGATTGCGTCTCGCTCCATCTGCACCGATCGCTAAGACTGAACCAACTCGATCGCAAGGGGAGACTGTTCAACGATGGCAATGCTTGAAACCAAGACCGAACCGATGGTTCTCAATATGGGGCCGCACCACCCGTCTATGCATGGAGTGATGCGCCTGATTGTGACCCTGGACGGCGAAAATGTGATTGACTGCGAACCCGTGATCGGCTATCTGCACCGAGGCATGGAGAAAATCGCCGAAAATCGCACCAACATTATGTACGTGCCCTACGTCAGCCGATGGGACTACGCAGCAGGCATGTTTAACGAAGCCATCACCGTCAACGCTCCCGAAAAGCTTGCGGAGATCGCCGTTCCCAAGCGTGCCAGCTACATCCGCGTGATCATGCTGGAACTCAACCGCATCGCCAATCACCTGCTCTGGCTTGGCCCCTTTATGGCAGACGTGGGCGCACAAACGCCATTCTTCTACATCTTCCGCGAACGCGAACTCATCTACGATCTGTGGGAAGCCGCTACGGGCTATCGCATGGTCAACAACAACTACTTCCGCATCGGGGGCGTGGCTGTCGATTTGCCCTACGGCTGGGTGGACAAATGTCTGGACTTCTGCGACTACTTTATGCCCAAGGTGGATGAGTATGAGCGCCTGATTACAGACAACCCGATTTTCCGCAAACGAGTGGAAGGGGTTGGCACGATTAACCGTGAAGAAGCCATCAACTGGGGATTGTCTGGCCCCATGCTGAGAGCTTCTGGAGTCAAGTGGGACTTGCGAAAAGTCGATCACTACGAATGCTACGACGATTTTGATTGGGATGTGCACTGGGAAACGGCAGGAGACTGCTATGCCCGATACATTGTGCGAATTCGTGAAATGCGGGAGTCGGTGAAGATTATTCGTCAGGCGATCGCAGGTCTACCCGGCGGCCCCTTTGAGAACCTGGAAGCCAAGAGAATGGCTGAAGGCCCCAAGTCAGAATGGAATGGGTTTGATTATCAGTACATTGGCAAGAAGATTGCCCCCACTTTCAAAATTCCCAAGGGCGAACACTACGTTCGAGTGGAGAGTGGCAAAGGTGAGCTAGGCATCTTCATCATGGGCGACGACAACGTATTCCCTTGGCGCTGGAAGATTCGGGCGGCTGACTTCAACAATGTGCAAATCTTGCCTCATTTGTTGAAAGGAATGAAGGTTGCGGACATTGTGACGATTTTGGGCAGCATCGACATCATCATGGGGTCGGTCGATCGCTGAGGATCGTGAATTAAACAACCTGTAATTCTCGCGGTTTCGCTTCGTTTGATTCGGCTTCTGCCCCCTAAATCCCCCAAATTTGGGGGACTTTGAACCGCGAAACTGCCTTAGATTCTAGAATTCCTTCTTTCTCAAAGTCCCCCAGAATGGGGGATTTAGGGGGCGAAGCGACCAGGCAATCATCGATCTTATTCAATTCACGATCGCTAAGACTCCTTTGTTCGTTCTCTTAACTTTTTGCTTGCATGTAGAGATGCGATTTTGTTCCGTCTCTACATTTTTTTTGGGATCACGGTGTTAGAGTGTCAAAGTTAAGGTGCGTTGCAGGTTTGAGGGCTTTGTTGCGGTTTGCAACACAATCAATAAAGAAAAACAAATTTCACACGAACTGAGCCGTTTTACGATAGGATGAAATCCGGTCAAGCTTGCTGGAGCAACTTTATTACCGCCAGCAGTCAGCCGCTTTGACGTGCAGAGGTTTGACCTAATCTATTTTCCTTTTGTGACTTTGCAAAAGATTTGAATGAGGCGGTATAACGTGGCGTTGGCTCATGAAAATGGTGCTTGCAGTTGCGTCCCTTTTGGTTTGTGTTGGCGATATACAAAAACAGCCAGGAGGGTCGAGCAATCGACGGGCCCAATTTTCGATCGACGTTAGCGACGATAGGTTTTCTGATCGTACCTCTGACTGCACGATGGATTTTATTCGGAGTTCAACGATGCAGTTTCTGGTTTCCACAACTTTTTAAGCCTCTCCAAAATTACAGCGGGCTGCGTCGTGAATAGTTCTACGCTGCTTCGATCGTCTGATCTCCGCCTCAAATCTTTGGCTCAGAAAGGAGTTGACATTTCCAGAATAAACCGCTATCTCTAGTAGTAGCACTAAAGCAAACCGCTACAGATAGTGCTCTACTCCTGAAAACTACTTCGATTGTCTCGGCTAAGGTTTGTCCTCATACACCCCATTTTCCCCTTCGTACTATGAACTACCAAGAGCAGTTAACTCCCTGGGTTGTCTATCAATTGCTGCCCGATTTGCAACGTCAGGCCGTAATTCGCTTTCGTCGTCGCAACGATGCAGATTGTTATGTGAAAGTTTTAAAGCAAACTCGTCCCAATGCAGAGTTTATGATTGCGTTTGAGACCTTGAATAAGGAAGCAGTCGCTTCAGCTTGAGTGAATTGTAGCAGCTAAAGAATTAGACGAGCAAAGCCTTGTTGTAGAGGTTCTAACTGCTGAAGTTGCCTGGTCTAAAGTGACAAGTTTTTAATGAGTTTGCAGGTTCAACCTGACGATCGTACTCTCGACACTCAGCAGGTGAGCAAGCGTCCAATCATTTTTTTCTCACAGAAAACTAGCTTTAGTACGAGTAGTCTAGTTCATTAGAACTAATTACGCAATAGGCAAAGTCAAAATTAGCTTAGAGCCTCTACCGTTTAACTTCTCCTAACTTTGAGTAATTTCATGAATGATCGGAGTGTTGTTCTCCGCGATCGAGTGATTCAGCGAATTCTAGAAAGCGCTCATCAGAGACTCTCATTTGCTGAGTACATGGAACTCGTTTTGTACCATCCGCAGTCTGGTTACTACGCTGCAAATAATGCCAATATTGGGGCGCAGGGTGATTTTTTTACCTCGCCCCATTTAGCTAAAGACTTTGGGGAACTGCTAGCAAAACAATTTGCCGAAATGTGGCAGATTCTCGGACAGCCAAACCCTTTCACACTGGTTGAGATGGGCGCAGGGCAGGGCTTACTTACAGCCGATGTTCTAAATCATTTACAGCGTTGTCATTCCGATTGCTCTACATGTCTCAATTATGTAATCATCGAAAAATCACCCGCATTAATCGCCGAACAAAAACAGCGATTGCAATCCTGGCAGTCTTTGGGTTTACAAATTGATTGGCGATCGCTGACAGAAATTCCTGCCGCCTCGATCACAGGCTGTTTTTTTTCTAATGAGCTAGTGGATGCCTTTCCGGTTCATCAAGTCACGATCGCAGATCGAAAACTACAAGAAATTTACGTTGGCGTTCGCGATGGAGAACTTGTTGAGATTATTGATGAACCTTCAACTTCCGAACTGATTGACTACTTTGATTGCATTGACGTTGACATTCTCTCTTATGAAGATGGCTACCGCACTGAAGTCAATTTGGCAGCGTTGGATTGGTTACGCACCGTCAGCGATCGCCTGCTTCGAGGGTATGTATTAACGATCGACTATGGGCACACCGCAGCAAGATATTACAATCCCAGGCGATCGCAGGGCACTTTGCAGTGCTACTACCAACACAGTCGCCACAACGACCCCTACATTCACCTCGGAGAGCAAGACATCACCACTCACGTTGACTTCACCGCATTAGAGCGTCAAGGCGAACGGTGTGGGTTAGAGAATTTGGGATTTACACAACAAGGATTATTTTTGATGGCACTGGGCTTAGGCGATCGACTAGCCGAACTCAGTCAAACCGAAGCCAATACCGCTCAAGATCTGCAAACTGTCCTTCTACGCCGTGACGCAATCCATCAGTTGATGAATATGAATCCGATGGGATTGGGCACTTTCGGCGTTTTGATCCAGGGTAAAGGGCTAGAGGCAAGTGAGCGATCGTTACAAGGCTTAAAACAGTTCTAATCCAACGTGAATTCGATGAAATCTTTCGCTGCGGTTGTGAATCCAGGCAGCCCCCTAAATCCCCCACGAGTGAGGGACTTTGAACCCAAGATCTTGTCTGAAAGTCCCCCAATTTTGGGGGGTTGGGGGGCAGAAGCGCTGAAGAACGAAGCAAAAAAACCTCATCGAATTCACGTTAATCCAGAACAGTTTTGATTCAACGTAAACTCGGCCCCTTGCGGTTAACTCGAAGAAGATCTAGTTCTTCGCTTCGATGTCAAGCTTTTGCCTCCCAATCTGCCAATTCTAGGGGACTTTAAGATAAGAGAATTTTTGAGATAATCCAGAAAATGAGCCTGGCGATTCAGATCGCGTCTATCAAAACAAAATCATCTTCGTGGGTTAGAAGGCTTCCCCAGTCTACGAAGGTAGGCTCTGCTTATAGAGGCGCGATCGACCGTCAGGCTTTATTTCTAAGAGGTCTAATTTCCGGCTGCGATCGGTTTGCGTGGCTCCAACACTTCTAACCGAACGGGGGCAATCCCGGTGCTGATCAACCCTAAAATACGGGCCGCACCCGCAGAAAGGTCAATGACTCGATCGCCAGCATAGGGGCCGCGATCGTTAATTCGCACAATCACCGATCGACCGTTGTCTAGATTGGTCACCTGGACTTGAGTGCCAAAGGGTAAAGAGCGGTGAGCCGCTGTCATCGCATTCTCGTTAAAGATTTCACCACTGGCGCTGGCATTTCCGTTAAAACCAGGGCCATACCACGAGGCCCAGCCGTTGACGCGAAACTTGACGGGCCCCAAAGAGATTTCTTGCACTCTGGGAGCGGGCTTATTTTGAACTTCTCTCAAGGGAGAGGCATTGCCAATAATGCGACGGAGACGGTTGGTGACCTGAAGGGCATCTTGCTCGGCATTGTGAGTCGTGTCAGGCAGGATGGTATTGGCGTTGACGGATACGATCGTCGTCTGGTTTGCTTTGATGACGTAACGATCGCCGTTCTTAGAGTCCTTCCAACTCACGGTGATTTGCTTTGCATCGACCCCATCTCGATAAAGCTGGTTGAGTTTGGCAGCGATCGCCGTAGCTCTCAAAACGGGATCGGACTGCGTATCAGAATTCTGGCGCGGCTCTGAAGTCGATTCGCTACTGGAACCAGACTTGACTTTGGCGGCTAGATCTCTTTGTGAAGCTCCCATTTTTACGCCGTTAGCGGCAGTTTGAGACCCCACAAAGGTCAACACTGGAATATTGCGAACATAGAGGGTTGCGGCTTTTTTGCCTTGAACCTCGTGAGAATGGATTTTGGCGATACTGTCCTCTCTGGCTTGAGTTTGCGAGGTTTGTTGCTCACCCACTTTTACAACATCGCCCGTAGGAGAGGCTGAGTCGGGTGGGTTAGAAGCGCCCTGATGGTTTGCTTCGGAGCCTTGGCTTACTGCTTGAGTGGACTCGGCATTACAGCCGTGGGTCGCACCAAAGGTTGTTGTCATCAACAGGGTCGCAGTAAGGCCGCTAATTAGTTTTTGATTCATATCTCCATGTGTGAGGGTCACTTGCTATCGAGTTGAGAGTTCGATAAGCGGTTTGCGGAAGCGCAAGATGGCTCGTGTAACTCGTACTCGTTCCGTGTTCACTCCTGGTTACAGAACTGCAACAGACTAGCATGAAGTTTTTACCCAGGGGATCAGGGTGCTATCGGTATGGAAAAAAACTTTACATTATCTTCAAATTCGTTAATTACCCTCAAGTAGTTGCTGTCAGGACGTTGTAGCCATTATTTACCAAAACTACACACTGAGAACTTCATGAAAACTTTACATTAACTTCATAGTGGTTGTGGGTTATGCTGAGGGCTTGTGCCTACTTAGAAGTCAGGCGTGAGGAGGCAGGTGTGAGGAGAGGCAGGTTGCTTTCTCTTTGATCGTTTCACCCTCAGTAGAAATCGCCATCGCAGAGTCAGAGATTAAACATGGATTATCGAGAAGCTGGAGTTGACGTTGAGGCGGGGCGGGCGTTTGTTGATCGCATCGGCAGTCTGGTTAAGCGCACTCATCGTCCAGAAGTGTTGGGCGGCATTGGGGGCTTTAGTGGTCTGTTTCAACTTCCGACGGGCTATCGCGAACCCGTTCTCGTTTCTGGCACCGATGGCGTTGGCACCAAGCTAAAACTGGCTCATACGCTCGATCGTCATGACACGGTGGGCATTGATTTAGTGGCGATGTGCGTCAATGATGTGCTGACTTGTGGAGCCGAGCCGCTCTTTTTTCTCGATTACTTAGCGACGGGGCATCTGGAACCCGAACAACTGGCGCAAGTGGTTGAAGGTATCGCTCAGGGCTGTGAGCAGTCTGGCTGTGCGCTACTCGGAGGTGAAACGGCTGAGATGCCCGGTTTCTACCAGGCGAATGAGTATGATCTGGCTGGTTTTTGTGTGGGCATCGTGGAGAAAAGTCAGATTTTAGACGGCTCGCGGGTGCAACTTGGCGACGTAGCGATCGCCCTTCCCAGTACCGGAGTTCACAGTAACGGGTTTTCGCTGGTGCGGAAGATTGTCGAAGATCGCGGGTTTAATTGGAGCGATCGACCTCACGATCTGAATGGCAGAACTTTGGGAGAAGCCTTACTGACTCCGACTCAGATTTATGTCAAGCCGATTTTGGCAGCGTTAAAGAGCGGCCTTCCGATTCGCAGCATGGCGCACATCACGGGGGGCGGTCTGCCCGAAAATTTGCCTCGCTGTTTGGCAAGCGATCAGGCTGTTGAAATTGATTTGTTTGGATGGGACGTTTTGCCGATTTTTCACTGGTTGGCAATGGCCGGAAAAGTCAAACCCAAAGAGATGTTTAATACCTTTAATATGGGAGTAGGATTTGTGGTGATTGTGCCATCCGATCGCGAGTCTGAAACGATTCAATTTTTCACCTCGCAAAATATCAAAGCTTCGACGATCGGCACCGTCATTTCCGGTACAAAAAACTTAGTCGGACTGCCTGAATAAATCTGTGACCAAAACTCGTAAACAATTTGGTCAGCACTGGCTGCGGAGCGAAAAAGCCCTGGCCAAAATCGTCAGTTCTGCGGAATTGTCTGAGACTGATCGGGTCTTAGAAATTGGCCCCGGTACGGGCGTTTTAACCCGGCAATTATTAACGCAAGCGCAAGCAGTTGTCGCAGTAGAAATCGATCGCGACTTATGTCAACTTCTGTCTAAGAAATTGGGACAAATCAATCACTTTCTACTGCTACAAGGGGACTTTTTGGCGTTAGATGTAGACAATCTGCTCGAACCTTTTCCGGAGTTTCAACGACCCAACAAAGTCGTCGCTAATATTCCTTACAACATTACTGGCCCGATTCTGGAAAAATTGCTGGGAACGATCGCTCATCCCAATCCAGAGCGCCTGGACGCGATCGTGCTGCTGGTACAAAAAGAAGTGGCGCTGCGGCTGTGTGCCAATCCTGACTCGACGCATTTTGGTGCGTTGTCGGTGCGAGTCCAATATTTGGCAGACTGTGAATTTATTTGTGATGTGCCTGCCAAAGCTTTTCAGCCGCCGCCCAAAGTGGATTCTGCGGTGATCCGGCTGCGTCCTCGTGCGATCGCTCATCCTGCCCAGAGTCCTCGACATTTAGAAAATCTGATCAGAGCCGGATTTTTGAGCAAGCGCAAGATGTTGAAGAATAATTTGAAGAGTACGATCGACCCTGATCAGCTAACCGAAATTCTCGAATCATTAGACGTAAATCCCCAAGCCAGAGCCGAAGATCTGAGTGTCGAAAAGTGGGTGAAGTTGAGCGATTGCATTCTCAATCACGTCCCTAAAACTACGACCCCGGTGGATTAAAAATCTGCTCGGCAGTGAGCGTTAATTCTGGAAAAACGGCTGAGAGAATGCGATCGTCATTGCGAAACTGCTGCACTTCATACTCACCGTCAACCCACTGATAAACTGAGATCGTCGGCTGCTTGGGAGAGCCAATATAGCGCCGACCGCCCAATCCCAAATAGTCAACGATCCAATATTCGGGGATGCCCATTGACTCATACGCCTGAACCTTCCTCAAATAATCATCCTGCCAATTAGTGCTGACGACTTCCACGACTAGACGGGCAGATTCACCTCGCGTAATCGTAGATGACTTTTCCCAACGTGGATCAGATGCCAGGGCGCTACTGTCCAAAACAATCACATCCGGTTCATAGCCCGACTCTTCTTCGTCTGGTTTAACAATGCAATCTGTCGGCATAAAGTAAGGCAAGCTCAAGCGTTCTATTTCAACTCCTAGCTTCAAAGTTGTAAACCCTCCGATTTGTGAATGTTTGCCTCTTGGCTTTGGCATTTCGACCACTAATCCTTCGTGTAATTCGTAGCGATACTCTGAGTTTTCGGGATACCAGTCGATAAACTCATCAAAGGTCATGCGTTTAGGAGCGGCCTGTACCAGATTTTCTGCTTGAGCTTGAACCATCTCGTCCTCCTAACGTCTTTCAGCAATTTGTCTTCTAGAACTGATCGTAACCACTAAGAAACATCACACTTCAGCTTCCGTTGCCTGCTTAACTTATGATCAGGGTTGCGAAAGGCGTTACTCTAAAGTGGCTCTAAATAGTATATGCGTTCTTATTCCCTGATTGCTCCCGCCAAAATTAATCTTTACTTGCAGATTGTGGGCGATCTCTTCGACGGCTTTCACGAACTGGTGATGGTGCTGCAAAGTATTGAGCTGGCAGATTTGGTGACGGTGAGAGCGATCGGGACAGATCAAATCCAGCTTCACTGCGACAATCCAGAAGTGCCCCAAGATCAGACCAATCTGGCTTACAAAGCGGCCGCCCTGATGCAGCAAGAGTTTCCAGATTCCTTCTCAAAATATGGCGGCGTTGAGATCACCATTCAAAAGCGCATTCCGATCGGGGCAGGGTTAGCGGGCGGTTCGGCGAATGCGGCGGCGGTGATCGTCGGTCTCGATCTGATGTGGAGTTTGGGACTGACTCAATCAGAATTGCAAGACTTGGGCGCAACGTTGGGGTCTGATATTCCCTTCTGCATTACGGGAGGAACGGCGCTGGCAACCGGACGAGGCGAAAAAATTGACCCGCTCCCAGACCTCAACCATATATACGTCGTGTTAGCCAAGTATCGAAATCTGCCCGTCTCAACTCCGTGGGCTTATAAAACCTATCGTCAACGGTTTGGCGCAACTTATCCCAAAAGTTCGGGTGATCTCGAAGTGCGAAAACAAAACGCGGGAGGAATGCTGGCGGCGATCGCTCAGCAAGACCAAACCCAAATCGCCAAACTGCTGCACAATGATCTCGAAAAAGTTGTCTTACCCGAATATCCACAAGTCCAGGCATTGCGCGATCGCTTTCAAAGCTTGAATGTTCTCGGTACGATGATGTCTGGCTCTGGCTCTACTGTCTTTGCTTTAGTTGAGTCAGTTGAGCAGGCAGAACGAGTGAAAAATGAGATGCGATCTGCGATCGCAGATCCTGATTTAGACTTATGGGTGACAAAATTCTGTCCATCCGGTGTTCGCTTATCCAACCACTAGTTGTTCGAGAAACTCACAAGAAACCTAAATGTATGTCTGACCCAACTCCCTCACCCGAAGTCGTCGCGCCTCCCAGTCCTTTGCGCTGTATTGCAGGATCGATCGTTGCAGGCGGAATGGCTTTTGTGTTTTACAACATGACTAGCTCGATCGCCCTCTCCTTTGCCAGCAAGCCTATTCAATATCACACGGTGGCGACTGCGAATATTGCCGTTGCGGTGAGAACGCTGGTTGTAGGAATGAGCGCTCTGGGGACGGGAGTTTTTGGATTGGCGGCGCTGGGATTGTTTGGGTTAGGCATTCAAACTTGGCTGGGACGATCGAAAAATTCGGTGAACGGTTAAGCAGAGTTTTGGCGATCGTTCAAAAGTTTTCCACAGTTTTAGGCGAGTTTTCCACAGGTTAAATCTGAAGGTTGAGATTTCTTGAGAAACCAGAGCCATCATCTTAATTTTTCAAAGTAGAAAAGCTGAAACGTTGATTCTCTCGTTAAGTTAGGTTGGAGTAGAAGAAAGTTAGCGTGCTTTGTGGGATTGACAAGTTGAACGATCGATACGCCTTAATTTAACCTGTCAAAATCGGCTGAAAGTAGTACAAACGCAGCCTTCTGGCGACCCTTTGCGGGTAACTTGAAGCGATCGCGGCCTAAAATTCTTTTAACCTGATTTGGGTGACCAATCTTGTTAAAGCATTAAAGTTTTCCACAGCCTTTCTCCAATTTGTGCTGCACATTTTTCTGCTATTAAATACCTTGAATTTTAGATTGTTAAGCACCTCGAACATCATGCCCCTGAATGATTGAAAATGGAGATTGGTAGACGGTTTAAATTCTTTCCAAATTGCAAAGGAATTAATTCATGGCTTATCTCTGGTTCAAGGCGTTTCATATTGTTGGGATTGTTTGCTGGTTTGCTGGTTTGTTTTATCTGCCTCGCTTGTTTGTCTATCATGCAGAAGCCAACGAGCAACCCGAACCCGCCCGTAGCATTCTCAAAAACCAGTACCAAATTATGGAGAAGCGCCTCTATCGGATCATCATGACTCCGGCGCTGATCTTGACGATCGTCATGGCGATCGGGCTGGTCTATACCGAACCTGACGTTCTCAAACAACCGTGGCTTCACATTAAACTTGCGCTCGTGGCAGCACTGCTGGTTTACGATCACCTTTGTCTGAGAATCATGAAAAAGCTGGCAGCAGACACCTGTAACATGACAGGTCAACAGTTTCGCTGGTTTAACGAATTTCCCACCGTGCTGTTTGTGATCATTGTGATGTTGGCCATCTTCAAGAACGACGTGCCGACGGATGCCACAGCCTGGTTAATTTTTGGGATGACGATCGCAATGGCAGCCTTCATTCAGCTTTATGCGCGCAAGCGTCGATTGGCTAAAGAAAAGTTAGCGGCCGAAGGCGCAATTTCAGAATCAGGTTCAGAAGTCGGCGCTTAACGCATCGACGAATTTTTCCATTACGGTTGTGACTTTCGCCCCCTAGATCCCCCAATCTGGGGGAATTTGACTATTTACCCAACAGTTTGACAATGCCGACTCCGCCAAAGTAGAGGACGAGAACGGCTCCGCCTAACAAACTTTGTGTCAGCGGATCGGTGGAAGGCGTGATCACAGCGCCCAAAATTGCGGCACCGAGTAAGACGTACTTCCAGCCTGACAGCATTTTCTCAGAGGAGACGATGCCCAAAAATCCTAAAAGCGCCTGGACAACGGGAATTTGAAACGCCAGTCCAGTGCTGAACATTAATAAGAGAACAAACTCGAAATAGCGATCGATTGACCAAGCTTGTTCAACGACATCGGCACCGTAAGTAATAAAAAAGTTCAGCGCGGCGGGAATCAAAGCAACATAAGCAAACGCCAGTCCGCCCACAAATAAAATGCTGGAACCAAAAACAACGGGAGCCAAAAATCGCTTTTCTTTTCGCGTCAAACCGGGCAAGACAAAGGCGACAACCTGATACAAAATGAACGGAGCCGACAAAACCAATCCGGTGTAACCTGCTACTTTAATCGAGACAAAAAAGTATTCTCCCGGCGCAAGCTGAAGAAACTTCACCCCCTGCGCGGGAACTTCAAGCAACTGCACGATCGGTTTGACAAACGCAAAACAGCCAATTACGAAAACAGCGATCGCAATCAGAGAATAAAAGATGCGCTGCCGCAGTTCTTCTAGATGATCAAAGAGCGACATTTCCACATCTTCGATCACGTCATCTGGGGCAATTGTCTCAGGCTCATCCGATGAATGGCTCAACTCATTAGAAGTGCCATCCGTGGGCGTGATGTCTAGCGGCGTTGCGGTTTCGAGTTCCGAAGGGGCAGTCATGGTCGGCTTCTGTCCACAGGTTTGTCCTTATTGTATCGAGGTCAGCGATCGGGGGGAACCGTTTTGAGGAATGAAGCGCAACCTCTTTGAGATCCAAGGGGTCAGTTTTCAAAAGCTGATCACAACACTGATTACAACCCCAAGGAACGCGAGTTTATCAACCTGAGATTCTCTAAATGTGCTTGGTCAGTTGATTTTGGCTTCGTTTCAATGGGTTTCAGCCCCCTAAATCCCTCAAATTTGGGGGACTTTGAAGCTCAAACCCGTTTTGAATTCCAGAATTTTTTGATCTCAAAGTCCCTAGAATGGCAGGGGTCTCATTGTCCAAGGAGAAAAGCCGAAAGTACTGAAAGCTCGTTTGAGCTTCACCAGATATTGCTCAACTTGAGACAAGGTAATCAGCCTTTCACGATTCCTCTGCCGACAGTGAAACCACCCTGCCACACTCTTAAGATACAAGGGGCGTTCCCGAATTTATAACTGTAGTAAATCAATTGATCGAATTGATCGAATTCACGTTAAATTGACCGCGTTCACATTGATTGATCCCTGTTATGAACCATTCCTGGAGCCACGCCAAAAATCTGCTCTGCATTCGGTTGGATACGATCGGCGATGTTTTGATGACGACTCCTGCTCTCAAAGCGCTTAAGGAATCGGTTCCCGGACGGCGGCTCACGTTGCTCACTTCCTCGGCTGGCGCGGCGATCGCTCCCTTTATTCCAGACTTAGACGAATGGATTGTGTACGATTCTCCCTGGCTCAAAGCGACGGCTCCACGCACGAGTAGTCAGCCAGAATTTGAAATGATTGAACAGTTGCGATCGCTCAAATTTGATGGAGCAGTAATTTTTACCGTTTACAGTCAAAATCCTTTGCCGTCTGCTTTCTTAAGCTACATGGCAGACATTCCCTTACGACTGGCGCACTGTCACGAAAACCCCTACCAACTTCTGACCGACTGGATCAAAGACCCCGAACCCGATTTCGGCATTCGTCATGAAGTGCGCCGTCAGTTAGATCTCGTCTCTCAAATCGGTTGTCAAACTTTAGATGAACGTCTGTCGTTAAGCGTTGTAGAAAGTGATCGCGCTGCTGTTCTCAAGACGTTGGAAACATTAAATTTACAAATCGATCGCTCTTGGGTCGTCGTTCATCCTGGTGCTACGGCCGCGTCTCGCCGCTATTCTCCCGAAGGATTCGCCGCCGTTGCCGATCAACTTTCACAACTGGGTTATCGAATTATTTTCACTGGCAGCGATTGGGAAGCCGAACTAATTGCGAATATTCAATCGATGATGCGTGCGCCGTCTCATTCTCTCACTCGCCTCACTTTGGGGGAACTGGCGGCTTTGATTGCGATCGCGCCGATTCTAGTTTCTAACAACACCGGCCCCGTTCACATTGCCGCTGCGGTGGGCACTCCAGTTGTTGACCTCTATGCTTTGACCAATCCGCAACATACGCCCTGGCAGGTTCCCCATCGGTTGCTGTTTCACGATGTGCCCTGCAAGTATTGCTACAAAAGCAGTTGTCCCGAAGGTCATCACGATTGTCTGCGTCAAGTCACCCCCGAAGCGATCGTCGAGGCCACCACTTCTCTACTCAACGAACAATTATTTCTGCCCCCTACTCCAAATCACTCGCCTGCGGTAAGATAGAGTCGGTCTGCTGGAGAGGTGGCAGAGTGGTCGATCGCGTCCGACTTGAAATCGGATGAACCGAAAGGTTCCGAGGGTTCAAATCCCTCCCTCTCCGTTGTTTTGTTTAGTTCAACTCCCCTATCAATTCTCTATCCATTAGGCAGAAGTCGGTAGAACGCAGACAGGGATCGATCTCTTAGCTCACCCAATCCCGCGTCGGTTTTTCCTCACAGTGAGTAGTAGTTTTCTCAGTCTGACACAAATAAACCCCACATCTCCTTCACAGCAATCCTTCTACACACTTTTGCGTAATGGATAGATTTCATATTCGCGGCTGTCGTTGCCGTATTTGGCTGAGACTCCGTTTAGCATCTGGTCGATCAGGTCTCCCAGTGTTTTCTCCAGGTCGTCAATTTCGAGTTTGGAGGCATCGAGTAGAGCGATCGTGGTGTTGTAGTGGTTGAGTTTGGCTTGGAGTTGTTCGATTTGATCGGTCAGGGTGTCGATGTCGCGATTGCGTCCAAAGTCCATTGTGGGGTCGATCGCTTTAAGTTTTAGGGCGCGGATTTGAGCTTTTTCCAGAATTCGAGAGGTGCGTTGTGCGCGTGACATCGTAAAGACTCCCTACTATTTTTTTCTTGTATGAAACCACCCTGGGTACATAATTTGTGCGGAAGGTTGCGGCTGTGGTGACGACAATGTGGAGGGGAGTGGCGATCGCTGCGGTTAGGCTTCTGGTTCAAGTTCATTTACCCGTTGGGGATGCTCAAGCGATCGCTCACCTCATCCACTTGTCGATCAGAAAGGTCGGTTGAGGGATTGGATTCGAGTAGGGGAAGCCAGATGCGAAACGTGCTGCCTTTGTTGGGTGCAGACTGAAATGAAAGGGTGCCGCCGTGCAGTTCGGCGAGGCGTTTGGTGAGGGCGAGTCCTAGACCTGTGCCTTCGTGCTTGCGCGTCAGTGATGAGTCGATCTGCTGAAAAGGACGAAACAGCAGGTGCCAGCGATCTTGAGGAATACCAATGCCAGAATCCTGAACTTCGAGCCGCAAATAGGACGTATGGGGATTGACAGGACTGTGATCGGGGCGAGTGTCTTGCGCTAACTGGTGCCCAAAGCCGAGTCCGATCGCCAGTTTTACCTGGCCGCCTTCGGGGGTAAATTTGACCGCGTTTGAGAGCAGATTGATCACCATTTGCCGGACTCGCCGTTCGTCTAAAAGCACGCTATCCATGCGGTGATCGGACTCGATAGACAGCTTCAGTCGCTTCATCTCTGCCCCTGGCTGCACCATTTTTAAACATTGGCGACAGAGTTCTTGAATCTGGATCGGCTGCAAATTGAGTTCGACTTTGCCTGCTTCGATTTTGGCGATGTCTAGCAGATCGTTGATGATTTTTAGCAGGTGTAGCGCAGCATCGTCCGCCTGTTGCAGAAATTCTAATTCTTCTTCACGATCGTCGCAGCACCCATCTCGAATCAGTCGCACACAGCCAATAATTGCATTCAGAGGCGTGCGTAACTCGTGGGACGTGGTGGCCAAAAATTCACTTTTTAGCTGATTGGCTGCTTGAGCTTCTTGCCAGGCCGATTCTAATTCTTCTGCCCGTTCTTCGAGGCGCTCGACCATGTTGTCTAAAGCTTCGGCCAGATGGTTGAGTTCTCTGACTTTGAAGTTTTTTGGGGTGCGATCGACCGAGTAGCGCTGACGAATCCGCAGAGCATAATCGCTGAGTTGTTCGATGGGCAAAGCCAACTCTCGCGAGAGATACAGCGTCGCCAACAAAATCGCCATCAGCAGTCCAGCCGTGAGAATTAAGAGAACCTGCTGAATGCCTTCTAGACTATAGAGTGCTTTGTCGAGAGGAGTCGCTGCCAAAACAACCCAGGTGCGCGTTTCTGAGCCGCTAATCGCAATTTTCACGGGACTGTAGCCCGCCAGCCACTCAGCCCCATCTTTCTCAAACGAAAAGAGATGGAGTGAATCCTGATTTCCGGCGATCGCGCTTCTGACCAGACTTTGCAGTCGATCGGCATCCGCCTCTTCTCGAATATTGTGGCCGACTCGTTCGGCGATCGGGTGAGCCAAAATCTGCCCATCTTGCTCAATGATCACCGTGTGACCTGCCAGCCGTCCGGGAGCGGGTTCTTGCTGATAAAGGGCTGTCTGCATTGTCAGCGCGTATCGGAGTTGGGCGGTTTCACCAGATGCTTCAGCATAAACCGGAGCGCTCAACAAAAGATTAAGCTGATTGTTGTCGATCGAGTTCTTTAACGGTTGTGTCAGCGCCAACTGAACCGACTGCGCCTCCGTTTGCGGATCAGTCCAGGCGGTAGAAGCTCGAAAAATGGGTTGACTTCCACAGGTGCTGGCTTCTATTTTTTGAGTTTGCAGATTGGTTAATTGAATGCAGTGAGTGGCGATCGCTGAAGTCTTCTGCAACTGTTCTAAAAAGCGCTGAATTTTGGTCGGAGAACCGGACTGCAAAACAGAAGCCTGAGTCGCCGTGGTCAAATTGGCGCGAAGGGCGGCGATCGTCGTTGCCAGATTTCCTCCTTTGCGGGCGGCGTTTTCGGCCAGATTGTAGCGGGCCGTCTCTAGCAAGCCCGATCGCGCTTTACGATAAGCGACAATTTCACCCGTCAGCAGCACCGGAATGCTCAAAAGTAGAAGTCGCGACAGCAGGATGCGGCGAAAAGAAGATTGACGTGCCTTAGCCATAGAAGCTTTTAACCTGACCACGACCAAACAGTCACAACTTGAGAAGCAGTCTGCACACTGTTGGAGAACTGAGCGCTAATAAATTGCCGTTCACAGAGCAAGGCAGATCAAAAAGATTTAGAAACAAGATATTCCAGAATTGAGGAAAGGGTGCAGCGATCGAGCCAAATCTTAAGGAATCACCTGTTGAGATGAGTCTACAAAAAATTACGCTAGAAAGCCATCTCTGATTGGGATTTTAACGACTTACGCTTATAAGTTCACCTCTGCTTTGTAAAATCCGTGAAACGTGACCAAATTGTCTTTCTTGAGCAAATTAATGCCTGACCGTTCCTTAAAACCGCTGCCGCGCGATCGTGCTGGTTTGCCCCATGCCAGCGTCATTTTGGCCATGAGTGCCGACGGTAAAATTGCGGATGTCAGTCGCGCTCCGGCCCGATTTGGGTCAGCGATCGACAAAGCGCACCTCGAACAGCAGATTGCCCAAGTCGATGCCGTTTTGTTTGGAGCCGGAACGCTCCGCGCTTATGGCACGACACTCAAGGTTTCCCAGTTTGATCTGTTGGCGCATCGTCAGCATCTAGGAAAGCCTCCGCAGCCTGTACAGATTGTGTGTTCGCGATCGGTCAATCTTGATCCCACCTGCCGATTTTTTTCTCAGCCAGTGCCCCATTGGTTGTTGACGACCGAGACCGGAAAAAGGCGTTGGGGTGAGCAAGCTGGATTTGAGCAAATACTGGCGATCTCTTCGAGTGACCCGCAAGGAGTCGGCAATTCTGAAATTGATTGGACGACTGCCTTCGCTCACTTGTTTGATCTGGGATTACAGCGTCTCGCCATTTTGGGCGGTGGAGATCTCGTCGGGGCCCTATTTGCAGCCAACCTGATCAACGAACTTCACCTGACCGTCTGCCCCCTAATCTTGGGAGGCACCCAATCCCCAACCCCCGTCGCCGGAACCGGATTTTTGGCCGCGATCGCCCCCCAATTAGAACTGCTGAACGTTCGGTCGATCGACCAGGAAGTTTTTCTCCACTACAAAGTCAAGCGCTAACCCTCATCCCTCCTCACGAAGCGGAACGAAGTTCTCCCTCATCCCTAGTTCCTCTCCTTCTTCTAAAGATTCGTTTACATTAGAGTCTGTGATGTGTCCAACTCTGGCTATGGTCGAACAACTCAAGCCTCGATTTTCGGTTGCCTGGATTAACAAAATTGGTGAAATTCCCCAAGCAGAGTGGGATGCGCTGGCCATGCCGCTCAAAACGCCGTTTCTCGAATGGACATGGCTACACAATATGGAGACTTCGGGAAGCACAACGGCTCGATCGGGTTGGTTGCCCAATCATTTGACGGTGTGGCGCGATCGCTCCCTCATTGCTGCGGCTCCGCTCTACATTAAGGGGCACAGCTACGGTGAGTTTGTGTTTGATCACCAGTGGGCGGATGTCGCGGCTCGCTTGGGCATTGAATACTATCCAAAGCTGTTAGGAATGTCTCCCTTCACACCTGCCGAAGGCTACCGCTTTTTGATCGCCCCTGGAGAAGATGAAGATGAACTGACGGGGATCATGGTGAATGCGATCGATCACTTCTGCAATCACAATCAAATTTCTGGCTGCAACTTTTTGTATGTTGACCCCGAATGGCGACTGGTGATGGAGCGACACGGTTTCAGCAGTTGGCTACACCACGGTTACATCTGGCAAAATCAAGGCTTTCAAACCTTTGATGATTACTTAAAAGCTTTTAATGCAAATCAGCGTCGCAACATCAAGCGAGAACGCAAAGCCGTCGGTACAGCGGGACTTTATCTCAAAGCGTTGAGAGGCGAAGAAATTCCGCGATCGCTCTTTCCGCTGATGTACAACTTCTACAGTGATACCTGCGACAAATTTGGCTGGTGGGGCAGTAAATATCTGACCAAAAAATTCTTTGAACAGCTACATTCCAGCTACTCTGAGCGGGTTGTTTTCTTTGCGGCTTATAGCGAAATGGATGATTTGCATCCCGTGGGCATGTCGTTTTGTTTGACGAAGGGCGATCGGCTGTATGGTCGCTATTGGGGGTCACTTCAAGAAATTGATTGTTTGCATTTTGATGCCTGTTATTATGCGCCGATCGAGTGGGCGATTCAGAATGACATTCAACTATTTGACCCTGGGGCGGGCGGGCGACACAAGAAGCGGCGAGGCTTTCCGGCATCTGCTAACTATTCACTGCATCGGTTTTATAACAGTCGATTGTCACAGATCTTGCGATCGCATATTCATCAAGTCAACAATTTAGAGCAGCAAGAAATTGACGCGATCAATCAAGATTTGCCATTCAAACAAGAAACCATTCAGTTTGAGGTTTAAGCCTCGTAAAATGTAAGGAAGAACACCAGAATTACGGTTTCAATCGGTCAATGATAAACTCAGCAACTGCCGACACCACGGCTTTAGACGACAAGCTTTCTCAACGGTTTATCCAACTCGACGAAAACGGATATTTTATTATTTACGTCGATCGAGAGGCTCAATTAATCTGCGCCAAACACTACACCAATTTCATTAACAACAAAGGGTTGGCTTGCGATCCTGAAACGGGGGAACCGCTCCCTTGTACTGGAAAAGTTGAGCGTCAAGCCACCACCATTTTTAAGGGCAGAACGGCTAAAGAACTCTGTATTGAACTCTTTGAAAAGCCTGACTGTCTGGTGACTCGACTCGATCATGCGGCTTATTTGGGTCGAGAATTTGTCCGAGCCGAGATTGCAATGCTCAACGGACAGGACTATGTTCAAGATTAGACAGCCATAAGTTCGATGAAGTTTCTTCACTGCGGTGTTGAGCACTCTTGCAGCGCGTCCGCCTTTTGCGTCTAACGGGTGATGGCGTAGCGTTGCTGCTCGTAGGCTTTCCCCCGATCGCCTCACCGCCACGCCCTGTTGCGCCCCTGTCCAGACGGCTCGGCTCTCTTTGGGTAAAGTCTAGAGATCCCTCTTCAAAAGGAGGACGTTGATCAGAAAGTTGCACATTGCCTAATACTGCAATTAATTCTGCAATATTACGGAAGTTCGCAGACAGGACAGGAATAATTAGTTACAACGGGAGTGTAATTAACTATCTGTGACCTATGGAAACTTTCACTGGGGCCATCATCGCAAAACTGGCTTTCGATGAGTTTGTCAAATCTGGGGCGGGAGAGATCGCAAAGAAAGCGGTCGGAGGCGCGATCGAGCAGTTGCGATCGGCGATTAAAAAGCGATTTGCAGGAAATCAGAAGGCGGAAAGTGCGATCAAGAAAATTGAGGGGGAGCGATCGCCGGAAGCCTTAAACAAACTTTCGGTCTATTTGGACGATGAGATGGAGGACGTTGCTTTTGCTCAAACGCTGCAACAGCTTGCCAAACAGATTACGAATGTGCAAAAAGCGGAGCGACAGAACATCAATCAAGGACGCGATCAGATCAACATTGAGAACATTACTGGCGATCCTAAAATTGGTGGTTCGTAGATGACACGGCGGTATCACAACGAGGGAGACGACCAGTTTAATTTTGAGAATGTTCATGGAGACGTAAACATTCGAGATTCTCGATCGAGGAAACGTCCCGATCGAGAAATGACTTGGCTGAAAGCATTTGAAAGAGAAGTTGAAGGTCGATTAAAGACTTCGCTGCACAATCAAATCTTGATCAATCTGGACAAGCAGGCGCAACCAGAACAGGTGCATCGGCTGTGGGATATGGAGGTCAAAAGCGGACAGATTACCGAAACGATTTTGCCTGAGACGGAGATTTTAGAAGTCTTCGATCGACCCGAAATCGCAGGCAAGCTGTTGATCTTGGGAAAACCGGGAGCAGGGAAAACGACAACTTTACTGGAGCTTGCCAGAGCGTTAGTCCGAAAAGCGTTAGACGATCCGAGCGAACCCATGCCGTTTTTGCTCAACTTGTCGTCTTGGAAAGATCCGAAGCAAAGTATCAAAGAGTGGGCGATCGCTGAATTGATCACGAAAGGAGTCGGCTCAGAGCTGAGCGCGAAATGGTTTGCAGAACAAAAGCTGTTGCCGTTGTTGGATGGGTTGGATGAAGTAAGAGCAGATCTTCAGCCTGCTTGTGTGAAGGCAATTAATCAATGGTTGGGTGGAGGGGAGCAACCGAGAGCGATCGTTGTGTGCAGTCGGCGTGAGGAGTATGAGCTTTATCCTGAGAAGCTGCATCTCAATGGCGCGATTTATTTGGAGGAATTGAGTGATGAGCAAATTGAGAGCTATTTGGAGAAGGTCGATCGCTTAGCGCTGTTGGATGTGTTGAGTCAGGATGCTGAACTGCTGGATCTGGTGCGTCAGCCGTTGCTATTGAGTATTACGTTAGTGGCTTATCGATCGGAGCTTGCAGCACAATGGCAGGAATTGCGATATACGCAGGAACGGATTAAGTTTTTGCTAGATGCGTATCTTGAGCGGATGTTGCATCGAACGATTAATAGCCGAATGTACGGTGTGAAGAAAGAACCAACTTCAAAGCAAACTTGTCAATGGTTAATGACTCTAGCACAGCAGCTTGAGCGAGAATCTCAGACAGAGTTTTTGATTGAAAAAATGCAGACTACATGGCTACGAACTCGAACTCAAAGATGGCTCTATCTTTTCTTGAATCCTCTGCACATAACTGGGTTTATTTATTTATCCTCTTTGTTATCCTTGTACTTCTTGGTTTTTACTGGAAAACAGGTTGAAAGAAGTAGCTGGATGATTTATGCACTACTGTTTAGTGCGCTACTTTTTTCTGGCGGAATAATATATTTATTTTGTACGGGTGGGTTCGACTCGAAAGTAGAAGTATTTGAGAAAATAAACGTATTTGAGACAGTAAATTGGTCTTGGAAACGAGCAAGAATTGGTATAACCCAGAGTCTAGAGGTTTTGAAAGCTGAGATAGAGGTTTTGAAAGCTGAGATAGAGGTTTTGAAAGCCCGTATCCATTTATATCTGTTGACTGGATGTAACAGCATTCCGAAGAAGCAATCTTTAGCGTCTTTATCTGTTCCTATTTTTGAAGTACTTTCTGTACTACTTTCTGTATTATTTAAGCTGCCTTCTTTATTGCTAAATGTAGTGATTTTGTCAACTTGTTGGGTAAAAGCTGGAGTAAGTTTTCATCTAGATTTAGACAACAGAATTCGTCCAAATGAAGGAATTCAGAGAGCGACTGCAATAGCTTCAGCGATTGGAGAGGCAGGACTATGTTCTGCTTTATCGCTTGGTCTACTTGTCATTGAAGCTTCAAAACGCTTGTACCCAGAGTCTATAGGTTATGGGTTGCTTCCTTGGCTGGCAGTTGCTTATCCGCTATGTTTCGTACTCAGCCCTCCTGGTAAAGCCTGTGTTCAACACTTCTCTCTCCGCCTCGTCCTCTTCCTTAACCGCGCCATCCCCTGGAACTATGCCCGCTTCCTCAACTACGCCACAGAACGCATGTTCCTCCAGCGCATCGGCGGACGCTACCGCTTCATCCACAAACTCCTGCAAGACCACTTTGCCGCTATGAGCCACGAGAACTGAAATAAACCAAAGTTCTGCGTTGGGGTGACGACCCTTGCGGTATCTGCGAAGCAGCGCGTCCTTCTCATCGCGTGGTTGCGGAAATAAGCGCGATTCTGGGAGCGCGGAGTTATAAATTCTCGTATACCTCGTCATCGTTGCGCTTACCCACGCGAAACACCTCAACCGTGTCATTCTCGATCGTGTACAGAATTCGATATTCCCCTTGATCCACCCAAAAAATTCCAGGATTTCCTTTGAGTTGTTTACAATCCTGCGGTCGTGGCTCAGCTTGTAACGAAAAGATCTTCTTCACGACTTATCTAAATTGTTTGAGCTGCAAATCGTACAGTTCTTTCTCAGCCGATTTCGTCACTTGCAGCGCATAGCGGTCAGGCCTTCACAATATGCTCGATCGTCAAATCTGTATCATGCAAGCGATTGTAGCCCTCAATCACCGTTTCCAGACTAACGGATTCTTCATTTGCTGCCAGTCGTCGCTCAACCTCTGCCACATCCTTGGCATCTTCTTCCAACGCTTGCAGCCGCTTAAAGTCCTCATAGCTAATCATGGCAACCATTCCCTGACCCTGTTGCTCAATGACAATTCTCTCCTTGCCTGTTCTGACACGAGACATGAGTTCTGGAAAGTTTTGCTGTGCCTGAGTCGCTTCTACTTTAGTCATCTTCTTCGCCTCTCTAGCACCAGATTATAGCCCGAATCTTTATGGAGTTACGAAGACCGCCAAACCGCCCCTGCTCTTTCCTCTATCCCCACAATTGGCAACCCTCCCCCCAAGATGACTGGTATGAACGGCTTGCCTAAACCACAAACTCGCCCAGCCTCACAGCGCCAAATCAACTGGGTTCTCTGGTTCTGCGTTGGGGTGGCGACCCTTGCGGTATCTGCGAAGCAGCGCGTTCTTCTCATCGCGTGGTTGCGATCTCGCTAGGCTAGGGTTGGTACTCCACCACAAGCGCGATCGCAGCAGCGATGCAAATCATCACCTCATCTTCGATCTCCCCTATCCTGCGTAAGAATCGCTGCTCATCCAGCCCTCGAAGTTGTAAAGTATCCACCGCAGACAACTTCGCCAACCCGTTAACTGCATTGGGTTCCAATCGAATGTGCCAAGCATTTTTGACGAACACTTCTTTCCAGTCCGTCACCGGAGCAACCAACTTAATCGGCAACCGTCCAATTTTATTTGAACTCACCACGATCGCTGGGCGAATCTTGCGGATTTCAGTTCCAATCGTCGGATCTAAATTCACCAGCCACACCTCACTCCGTTGAGGCACTGCCCTAGTACTCAACGATATCTCCTGCCGTAAACGTTCTCCAATCCTCATCCTGCTCGTAATGTTGAACCATCATGGCTGCTTGAATTTCCAGCGCTTTCCGACGTTCTTCTAACGGCAATCGCATCAGTTCAATGGGGTCTGTCAATTCAGCAGTCGCGCGATCGCTAGCGTCTCCAATTTTTAAGGATTCTATCCGTTGCTGTTCCCGCAAAATCAAATCCTGAATGTATTCACTAACCGTTGAAAAGCCTGCCATTGCTGCTTGTTTCTCAATTAACGGTAATAACTGATCCGAAATCGGGATGTTCAGCATAGAACTCTGCGATGACGCTACACCTATTGTAAACGACCTCACCAGAGATAGACTTTGTTCTTCTCATCGCGTGGCTGTGGAAATGGGCGTAACCTGACGGCGATCGTGACCCACCTTTGTTCCGCTCTACAGTGAGATACCAGATTGGAGAAGCGACATGGGTAAAAAGATCTCCTATATCGAAGCGAGTCAAAACCTCGAACAACTCTGTGAAGCCGCGATCGCAACTGGAGAAGCGATCGAAATTACTCGTCAAGGGGCTGAGAGTGTTTCTCTCATTTCCACCGCAGAATTAGAAAGTCTTCTCGAAACCGTTTACCTGTTCCAATCCCACGAAAATGCTGCTCGTCTACGTCTATGCAAGTCAAAGATCTGACCACTGACGAACTCAAAGCATTGATCCGAGAAACTGTCGTAGAAGTCTTAGAGGAATTCCTTGACGATCCAGACGAAGGAAGAGAAATTCGACCCGAAGTAAAGCAACAACTGATCGAATCGTTGAAACGTACCCAAGCAGGAGAATGCGGTATTCTAATGAGTGAAGTTGCCAAAAAGCTTGGACTAAATTGGTAATGGTCTACTCAGTCGAACTGACTTCTGAAGCGCTGTCTGGACTGTAACAACTCAGCCAAAAGAACCAAGAGCGCATTCTTCGCAAGATTGACTGGGTGAGCGATCACTTCATTGAAATCCGCTCCACTGCCTTGACTGGAGATTTGAGCAGTCTTTTCAAACTGAGAGTTGGAGATTACCGAGTCTTGTATTCTTTCAGTGAAACAACTGAGATCATTACGGTGCATCAGATTGGGCATCGAAGAGAAATCTACTTGTAAACTTCTCCTCGGTGTCTACCTCCTCAACTACGCCACCGATCGCAGGTTTCTCCAACGCACCGGAGAACACTCTGTGTAGCGATAATCCGCGATCGTTCAGGTCAACGCTTTCACTAGATCAGGGCAACCTACCTTCCCTCAGCTCAAACCCAACCATCCCTCATCCCTTTTACAGAGAAACTATTGCAAATTGCATACCACCACTCTAGATCGTCCCCTCCTTTCGTCTACAGTGATAAGGGTAGACAAAATCACCGATCACATCATCCTAAGGAAAGCCCGGTATGCATCTGAGTGAATTGACCCACCCAAACCAGTTGCATGGTCTGTCGATCTATCAGCTTCAGCAAATTGCACGGCAGATTCGTGAAAAACATCTGCAAACCGTTGCAGCGATCGGGGGCCATCTCGGCCCTGGATTGGGTGTCGTCGAGCTTACACTAGCCCTATATCAAACGTTGGATCTCGATCGCGACAAAGTGATCTGGGATGTTGGACACCAGGCCTATCCCCACAAGCTCCTCACTGGGCGATATGCTGACTTTCACACGCTGCGACAAAAAGACGGCATTGCAGGTTATCTAAAGCGAGGAGAAAGCAAGTTTGACCACTTTGGCGCGGGTCACGCTTCGACCAGTATTTCTGCGGCGTTAGGGATGGCTCTAGCGCGAGATGCTAGAGGGGAGAAGTTCAAAACCGTTGCCGTGATCGGGGATGGCGCTCTAACAGGAGGCATGGCCCTCGAAGCCATCAACCACGCGGGACATTTGCCCAAAACCAATCTGCTCGTTGTGTTGAATGATAACGAGATGTCAATTTCTCCCAATGTGGGGGCGATTCCTCGCTATCTCAACAAAATGCGCCTCAGTCCGCCTGTGCAGTTTCTCAGCGACAATCTCGAAGAACAGGTGAAAAATCTGCCCTTCTCCCCCGAATTGTCGCGCCTCAAAGAAGGCATGAAACGGCTGGCAGTGCCCAAAGTCGGAGCCGTGTTTGAAGAATTGGGCTTCACCTACATGGGCCCGATCGATGGTCACAATCTAGAGGAATTGATCAGCACCTTCAAAGAGGCTCATCAGCATCCTGGCCCTGTTTTAGTGCATGTGGCGACGGTGAAAGGGAAGGGATACGCGATCGCCGAACAGGATCAAGTCGGCTACCATGCCCAAACGCCTTTTAACCTAACAACGGGCAAAGCGGCTCCTTCTAACAAGCCCAAGCCGCCTGGATACTCCAAAGTCTTTGGCGAAACCTTGAGCAAGCTTGCTGAAAACGATCCGAGAGTGATTGGCATTACAGCAGCGATGGCGACGGGCACTGGGTTAGATATTTTTCAAAAGCGAGTCCCAAAACAATACATCGACGTGGGCATCGCCGAACAACATGCCGTCACACTGGCGGCGGGTCTGGCTTGTGAAGGAATGCGTCCGGTGGCGACGATTTATTCAACCTTTTTGCAGCGGGCGTTTGATCAAATCATTCACGATGTCTGCATTCAAAAACTGCCCGTCTTCTTCTGCATGGATCGTGCAGGAATTGTGGGGTCAGACGGCCCGACTCACCAGGGGATGTACGACATTGCCTATTTGCGGCTCATTCCCAACATGGTGCTGATGGCTCCCAAAGACGAAGCCGAACTGCAACGCATGATTGTCACCGGAATCAACTACGCCGACGGCCCGATCGCCATGCGCTATCCCAGAGGCAACGGATACGGCGTGCCATTAATGGAAGAAGGCTGGGAAGAGTTGGCGATCGGTAAAGCTGAAATTCTGCGTCACGGGGATGATGTGTTGCTGTTGGGCTACGGTTCGATGGTGTATCCCTCAATGCAGGTTGCCGAGATTTTGAGCGAACACGGCATTCAAGCCACCGTCGTCAATGCTCGTTTTGCCAAACCGTTGGATACTGATCTGATCTTGCCGTTGGCCCAGCAAATTGGGCGAGTGGTCACGCTAGAAGAAGGTTGTCTACCAGGCGGGTTTGGGTCTGCGGTAGTCGAAGCTTTGATGGATGCGGAGATGACGGTGCCTGTCAAGCGGATTGGCGTTCCTGATCTGCTGGTTGACCATGCGACTCCAGAGCAGTCAAAGGCAGAGTTAAACTTAACGCCTCCTCAAATGGCCGACCAAGTTCTCAAACTGTTTAGCAAACAGCCGACACCAGTTAGTTTGTAGTAGTTTTTCTTAATTTTTTCTCAATGCTGAGTGGTGGGTGATTGAATTGAAGATCACTAGCCACTCATTTTTTTAGTTTAAGTTCAGTATGAGTTCTACAAAGTTTCTTTGCTGCGTTGTCAAGCTTCTGCCCCCCAAGCTGCCAATTCTGAGGGACTTTCAGATAACGTGAATTCGATGGGAGTTTTTCGCTTCGGTCTTCAGCGCTTCTGCCCCCCAACCCCCCAATCTGGGGGACTTTTAGATCATAGTCTTCGTTCAAAGTCCCTCACTCGTGGGGGATTTAGGGGGCTGCCCGGATTTGTAACGGCAGCGAAGGATTTCATCGAATTCACGTTCAGATAAGATTCCCAGCTCAAAATCTTCTGATCGACATTTAGATTGATAGCCCGCTTCTTCATTGTAAAAGGGTTGCAGAGTTAGCTTGTGCAAGTTGAAAGTCGATTAGCTTACTAAGATAGAAGTTCAATTCACTGGTCGAATCATGAACGCTCGATCGACGCTGCTAATTCTACTAATAATTAATGTCGTCTCTACAACTATTCACTACTCAGACAATGCGATTTATCTAAACCAGTATCCTGGCCCCGAATGGTTCACCGCGATCGGCGTTGTTCTCACAGTTGCTTTAATGACTCCAATTGGATTTTTAGGTTACTGGTTTTATACAAAAAACTTCTTCTGGGCAGCCTATGCTTTTTTACTTATATATTCAATTACCAGCCTTTCAAGTCCCGGTCATTACTTGTTTCCAGCCGTGATGCCGATGACATTAAAGATGCATGTTTTGATCTGGTTGGATGCGATCGCTGGTCTATCGCTGTTGAGTTTTGTGCTTTGGTCAACCTTGTTTTTGCAAGAATGGCGACTCAAAGCCTATGAAGAATGATTAGGTGCTTTTCCTAAGTCTCTCACGCTGGATGAAACTTTCGATAGAGCAAAGCTGGAATGGGGATGCCGTTTTTGAGATGCCGATCGACGATCGCTTTCACCTCATCTGGATGGACTCGACTGTACCAAACCTGCTCTGGCAACACCAGCACCATCGGCCCATTACCACACTGACCAAAGCAGCCACAGCTAACCACTTCCACCCCTTCAACCGGATTTGCCCTAAATGCAGCAAGCACCTTCGCTGACCCTGACTTTCGGCAAGAATTGTGCTGACAGATGCGGACGGATTGGTGAGAAGGGCGGAGGGCGGAGGGCGGAGGGAGGGGTGGAGTCATGCAAGGCTTGAGGCGACTCTCTGATCCTAGATCTTGGAAGCGGCGATCGACCAAAATGCCAGAATAATCCTCGATTTCAGCAGACTTCAAAACTCATCCAGCAGCAAGCCTTTGGACTCTAACCACTCTCGATTAAAGAGTTTGGATTGATACAAGCTGCCGCGGTCGCACAAGAGGGTTACGATCGTATGCCCCGGCCCCATTTGTTTAGCAAGCGCAACTGCCGCTCCCACATTGATTCCAGTTGAGCCACCCATATAGAGTCCGTCTTTTCGCAAAAGCTGATAAACCACTCGCAGGGCTTCACGATCGTCTACTCGCATTGCATCATCCGTCGGGGCACCTTCCATGTTTCCAGTGATCCGACTGTTGCCAATCCCTTCGGTTACAGAACTGCCCTCCAGATGGATTTCGCCCGATTTGACGTAGCTATAAAGTCCACTGCCAAAGGGATCAGCCAAAATGCACTTCACGTCGGGATTTTGTTCTTTCAAGAAGGTAGAAACGCCTGCATAAGTGCCGCCCGTCCCCGTTGAAGACACCCAGGCATTCAGCTTGCCGCCCGTTTGCGCCCAAATTTCTGGCCCCGTGGTTTCGTAGTGAGCGCGACGATTGGCTAGATTTTCAAACTGATTGGCCCAGATGGCGTTCTCCAGTTCGGATGCGATTCTGCCGGACAGTTTGACGTAGTTGTTGGGATCTTTGTAGGGCACTGCGGGAACAGTTCTCACTTCGGCTCCCAGCGTTCGCAGCAGATCAATTTTTTCTTGAGACTGAGTTTCAGGAATGATAATCAGACATTTGTAGCCTCTAGCGTTACAGATGTGAGTGAGTCCGATACCCGTATTGCCCGCTGTGCCTTCGACCACGGTGCCACCTGGTTTGAGCAAGCCTTTTTCCTCAGCATCCTTAATGATGTAAAGTGCAGCGCGATCCTTCACAGAGCCGCCCGGATTGAGAAATTCAGCCTTGCCCAAAATTTCGCAGCCTGTTTCATCGCTAAAGCTGTTAATCCGAATCAGAGGCGTATTGCCCACCGCACCGACAAATCCTTGTTTGATATCCATTTCGATCGCTTCCTGCTTGTTATCTCATTTTACGAGGGATGAGAGATGAGGGATGAGAGATGAGGGAGAACTTGTTCCGCTTCGCGAGGAGGGATGAGGGATGAATAAATTTGATTGTCGTAATTGTTCTGAGAATCAGGGAGTGGGTTGGATGCGATCGAGCGATCGTAAAATAGAAGTCACTAGCGATTCTTCCTATTCGGACAGAAAACCACGATGACCCCAAAGGTGAATGGATCGAAGAAAGATTAAGAGGCTATCGGCTCAACAAGAACAATACGCACCCATCACAGACGGTCGCAGCGAACCGCTACAGCTTCGATTAGAAGTAGACGGCCATTTAATCGCCTTCTACCGAGAAGATACCCACGAAAAATTACCGATTCCCAGCGAACTTGCTCAAGCTTTACGACAAGAAACTTTGGCAAGACAACAAGCAGAACAGCAAGTCGAACAACTTAAGAAGCGACTACGGCAGCTTGGCGTTGATCCAACCGAGCTTTAGTTCCAATCTTGCCATTCGATGTACCAATCCTGGTTTATTTTTTCGTGCCAGATTTCACCACCAAGGTCTTCAGGCAACTGACGATAACCTGGTTGATACACATAAGTTTTGACATTGCAACTCCAAATCACCTTGCAAATTGGCTCAACATCTCCCGCAAAAACATGCAGTCTTGCAGAGGCGATCTCTTCGAGTTGCTCGCTAGGGGTCGTATCTCGATTAAATTCAACGTCCAGGGTTTGAACTTTGGGAGAAGAAAGCAACCCCTTGTGGGTATCTTGAAGAGACCGAGTGATCTGATCAAAGTCTTTCTGGGCTTGCGGATCAAAACCTCTAAACTTTTGCTTTTGATCAAAATCGTAAGTGCATTTTTGAATATTATTGTTGGTGAATTGTCCCTTTTGATATTCAAACGTTCTGCACCAATCTAAATCTTTGAAAGCAGTAATCTTCTGTTGCTGAATGAGCGGAAATACCTGCTTAAATTTTTCGACTTGCTGAGATTCAGACAACTTGGTTTGACGAGCGATCGCCACCGGAATGGTCACCAATGCTAAGAAAATGCTGAGTGTCGCGATCGCTTTCTTCATGCCAAACTCAATCCTTCATCACGCTTCGATCAAAACAAGCTTGAGGAAGACTGACCAAGAAAATGGGATACAAGCCTCGCACTTTTAGGGCGACTTTGGTATGCTTGTGCTAGTCCACAACACAGGCAGAGGCTCACGCCTTGAGCGGAGGAACCTGTCTCGCAAGGGGTGGTAATGCCTGAGAAAGTTTTGGCTCCTAGGGAGCAGCAAGAATTTTCTCTATTGATACAGCGGTGGGGCGCATCGCAGTGAATTTTGGTGAGGGTAAAGTCGCAAGACTCCCGATGATCCAAGAATCCCCGAACTTCAGGACGGGGAGCCGTCAAAAGACCATCCTACTTTTGAGACAGCTTAAAGGATTGTAAAAACGCATCCATCTCCGTTGCATTCACTTCCTCTTTGGGAGCGACGACCATCGCTTGATAAAGGCGATTTTTGACCAAAAATACCCGCGCTTTGACGGTGCCATCTTGCCCATTGCTGCCTTTGGCTTCGATCGTTAATTCTCGGCCAGGAGAGCCATCGATCGACACTTTTTTCTCATCAACCAGTTTGCCATTGACGTTATTGACTGCCCCATCTCTAGCCCCATCCAGCATCTTTTCAGGATTGCTCACTTTGAGAAGCTGTTCGGGATAGTCGGCGTAAGCCACAAAATAGGCTTTGTTTTTTTCAGTTGCAGTGAACATGTGCAGGTTGATTTTGCCCGCCATTGTATCGAGGGTTTTGGTTTCCTCTTTGAGAGCGATCGGCGACGTAACAGAGAATTTACCCGTCTGAGATTTAAATTCTTCAGATTTGACCCCCGCTCCACAGGCAGTCGTTAAGAATCCTAAAGAGAGAAGATAGAGCAAAACGAGAAATTTTTTCATGAGCCTGAGTTTGCAGAAGATTGGATAGGCGGACTGATTAAAATTCCCAAAAGCAACACGATCGACGTAATCACTCTTTACAGAACAGCCACACAAAAACAGGATGGACAACGCCACCCTGTAAACAAATCGTTACTTCTTGATCGCAGAAATGATTTGCAGACTGTTCAGTCTACTTTTAGACTACTTGTTGGGCTGAGGGGTCATCCGCAAATAAGGTCTGACTTCCGTAACTCCTTTAGGGAACTTTTGTCTAGCTTCTTCGGTGGGGATCGAAGGCACCACTACGCAGTCGCCGCCATCTGTCCAGTTTGCAGGGGTCGCCACACTGTGATTGTCCGTTAGTTGCAGCGAATCGATCACGCGCAAAATTTCGGCAAAGTTGCGACCAGTGCTAGCAGGGTAGGTGAAGGTGAGGCGCAGTTTCTTTTGAGGATCGATGATGAAGACCGATCGCACCGTCAGCGTGTTGTTAGCGTTAGGGTGGATCATGTCGTAGAGGTCAGACACTTTACGATCGGGGTCAGCCAAAATCGGATAGTTGAGTTGAGCGCTTTGGGTGTCTTCGATATCGCCAATCCAGCCTTTGTGGGATTCAACATCATCAACGCTCAGGGCGATCGCTTTGACATTTCGCTTGTCGAATTCGGGTTTGAGATTAGCTACAACGCCCAATTCAGTCGTGCAAACAGGGGTGTAGTCTTTGGGGTGAGAAAAGAGAATCACCCAGCTATCGCCCGCCCAGTCGTAGAAGTCGATCGTACCTTGAGAAGAGTCTTGTGTGAAATTGGGAACGGTATCCCCTAGTCGCAGAGCCATAACTGATGTTCCTAATGATCGCAAGTTACTTAAAGATCATGCCACAAAACCCCGGTTTTCCGGTCGGAGTGCAGATCAATTATCCAAAATTCCTGACTCCGTAATTTAACTCAAGAACTAGGGAAATATGAAACTGTTAAGCAAAACTTAGCCGATCGTCCCCGTAGAAATCGCTAGACTAGCCTGAACGCCTGTGCGAATTCATTGAAAATGCTGAATCGAAACCAACCATTTTCAAGTTTAATCACAGAGGTTTACGTTAATTCTCAGAGAGATTCACAAAAACCTGATAAAGGAAGCGGAGATCTCGGTCAAGATATTATCAGACTTGGAAACTGCGTAGTAAAAATTCATGGATGCCAAAGCCTTTCTCACCGTTGATGAGCAACCGATAAGCCTGAGAGAATGTTTGAAATATCTTCAGACTTCTGGCAAACTTCAGGGATTTTTGGGAGACATCCTGCGGCAATACGTGCTAGAGCAAGAACTTGCCAACCGAGAAGATTTAGAAATTAATCCGGCAGTAGTTGAGCAAGCGGTGATTGATTTTCGGATTCAGCAGCAATTGACTGACCCTGGTGTGTTTCAAGAGTGGCTCAACCGCAACGGGTCTGACTATTCTACATTTCACAATCAAATTACCTCAAATTTTAAGTCAGAAAAGCTTAAAAGTGTCATCACAGAGCCAAAACTCCAGGAGTATTTTATCGAACGAAAAGTGTTTCTCGATCGCGTCGTTCTCTCTCGCATCATTGTCGAAAATCAAGAGTTAGCCGATGAGCTAAAGATCCAGATTCAAGAAGGCATCAGCTTTGAGCAACTCGCCCAAGAACACTCGATCGCCGACGATCGCGTGTCTAATGGCATGATGGGGCCGGTCAGTCGCGGCACAATGCCTGACAATATTCGAGCGGCGATCGATTCTTCTAATCCTGGTGACTTGGTGGGGCCAATTGCGATCGAGAACCGATGGGCCCTGTTTAGAGTTGAGCAAGTGTTACCCGCCACTTTAGACAACGCCCAACTCAAGCAAGTTTTGCAAAACGAACTGTTTGAGCGCTGGCTGGCAGAAAAAATCCAAAAAATGGCCGTCAAGCTTCAAGTTGAGTAGAGGTGAGGAGTGCGGAGGGAGGAGAAGAGATGAATGTTATCTTTCAGAATTCAATTCTCTGAACCCAATCCAGACCTAACTCTCAAAACTCAATCTTCATTCAGCACCCCAATTCTCAAAACCCCACCTCTTAAAGCCTGCAACTCACCCCAAAGCTGAAATGTCAAAATCTGAAACCTAACTCTCAAACCCTTTTCACTCCTCACTCCTCACTCCTCACTTCCCCCAGCCCCCCTCCTTGCCAAATGATTACCAACGATGTTGCCGCCAATTTACCCTGGGAAACTCCGCCCCTGAGCTTTCTCAACCCCGAACAGCAGGTTCAGTTTAAGACCAAGGCTGAAATTCGTCGCTGTAAGCTGGGAGAACTTTTGTGGTCAGAAGAAACGCCTGATATTCAACTAATCGTTCTGGCGGGGAAAGTCAGATTAGTAGCGGACGAAGGACGATCGCTCCTCTTGCAGCCCGGAGAATGGGTAGGCGATTTGCTAGAACTGCCAGGTTGGAAGGCCAGAGCCGCCAGTAATGATGTTGAGGTGGTGCAGTGGAGTGCGACCAGTTGGGCTTCTTTATCGTCGCCGGAGATCGATCGCTTTTGGGCGATTCAGCGCAGCCGCTATCAACCTCAAACGGACAATTCTCCCCAGGTTGTGACGGGCTTTCCCTTTGTCTCGGCCGTCAATACGGGAGCGGCTGCTCTAACGATGGTAGCCAATCATCTGCAAAATTCCGTCCAATTGGAGTGGGTACAGCGTCAAATAAGAGGACAGCGCCCAACCGATCTCATCGATATGGCTGAGAAATTGGGACTGCAACTCCGCCGCATCGAAACCAATTGGCAAAGTCTGCGGCTGTTGGGATTTCCGGCTCTGATGCTCTGGCAACCGGGAGGCACAGGGGAACCTCACTGGGTTGTGGCATATGGCGTACGGGGCGATCGGCTTATCCTATCCGATCCGCTCAATCCCACGATGAATTGCGAAAGCGTGCATCGATCAGAGGTACAACAAGCCTGGGATGGGCAACTCTGGCAAGCCGAAGCGATCCAAAAACAGGAGCGATTTAATCTAAGCTGGTTTCTCCCGGCTGTTTGGAACTATCGCGGACTGCTGGGCGAAGTGCTGTTTGCCTCATTTACGCTGCAACTGTTGGGTCTGGCGACACCGCTGATTACTCAAGTCGTCATCGATAAGGTGATGGTACAGGGCAGCATTGCCACGCTGGATGTGATGGCGATCGCACTGCTAAGTGTGGCTGTGTTTGAAGCGCTGCTGGGAATTTTGCGGCTGTTTATTTTTACGCACACGGCACGACGGTTGGATCTCAGCCTCTCGGCCCAGCTATTTCGTCACCTGATGCGGCTGCCTCTGGCTTATTTTGAGTCTCGGCGCGTGGGCGATACGGTGGCGCGAGTTCAGGAGTTAGAAAATATTCGGCAATTCCTGACGGGGACGGCGCTGACAGTGATTTTGGACAGCATCTTTGCAGTCGTCTACCTGGCGCTGATGTTTTTCTACAGCGTTCCGCTGACGGGTGTGGCGTTGGCCGTCTTGCCTTTCTACGCAATCTTGACGCTTTTCGTTACTCCAATTTTGCGAAACCTGCTAAATGAGACGTTTAATCGCAGTGCCGATAGTCAGTCTTTTCTCGTAGAAACCATTACGGGAATTCACTCGGTCAAGGCGCACACCGCAGAAAAACCGTCGCGCGATCGCTGGGAAGGTCTCTTTGCTCGCTACATTCGCACCAGTTTCAAAGCTTCGACGACTTCCAATATCAGCAACAACTTAGGCGACTTTTTGACCAACTTCTCTTATTTGCTGATTCTTTGGTTTGGGGCAAATCTGGTAATCAAGCAAGAACTCACCGTCGGTCAGTTGGTAGCGTTTCAGATGCTATCGGGACGAGTGACGGGGCCGCTGTTGCGGCTGGTTCAGCTTTGGCAAAATTTGCAGCAGGTGTTGTTGTCGGTCGATCGCATCGGCGATATTCTCAACGTCGCCCCTGAAGCGGAACCGGGGTCAGGTCTGGTCTTGCCGCCGCTCAAAGGTCAAGTCACGTTTGATCAGGTATTTTTCCGCTACAACCCGGCTCAAGAACCTGTGCTGAAGGGTATTTCGTTTACGACAGAGCCGGGAATGCTGGTCGGGGTCGTGGGGCGCAGTGGGTCGGGCAAGAGTACGCTGTCGAAACTTTTGCAGCGATTGTATTTACCCGAAGCCGGACGAATCTTAGTAGACGGTTTTGACATCAAGAGCGCTGATTTGCATTCGCTGCGGACTCAGATGGGTGTCGTGCTACAAGAAGACTTTTTGTTTAAGGGCAGCATTCTTGACAACATTAGTTTGGGGCGATCGGATGTCTCAGCAGAACAGGTAGTCGAAGCGGCTCGATTGGCAGCGGCTCATGATTTTATCAGCGAAATGCCTCAAGGCTATGAAACCGATGTGGGAGAGCGGGGCACGGCGCTTTCGGGCGGTCAGCGTCAACGGGTTTCTTTAGCGCGATTGTTTCTCTCCAATTCGCCCATGTTGGTGTTGGATGAGGCAACCAGCGCCCTGGACAGTGAAACCGAGCAGCAAGTTCTGCAAAACCTGCAAAAACACGCTCAAAACCGCACGGTATTTCTGATTGCTCACCGCTTTGCGCCCCTCAGACGCGCTGATTTGATTTTGGTAATGGAGAAAGGAGTCATTGCTGAGAAAGGAACGCATGACGAATTGATTCGATCGAAGGGTCTCTACTGGTCACTCTACCAACGCCAACAAGCTGCGGTCTAAGCTGAAAGTGCGTTTTTACTTAATCATCGAAAAATGTGGGTGGAAACCCCGTCGTAGAACGACGGCTTTGCAAGCCGAAGCACTAACCGATACACTAGAACTGGTCACTGACCCACCCGCGACGATGCAGACATAAACCCTAACACCAAAGTTTGCAAGCCATTGCAACGGGGAAGAAAAATCTAAGAAGTGATTCTTGGAATCGCCGTGGCTTTACCCCGGTGAGGATGTCAACCTCTACTTCTTAGCACTTTGAAAGCGCTCTTTTGCCGCCTCAAAGGACTCTTTCATTACAGATTGGATACGCCTAGGATCGGGCTTTTTGCCGCCCATCAAATCCCCGAAATAAACGCAAGCCGTCTCACCCAACGACCAGGTGTAAGCCGTCGCCCAAGAAGCCGCGATCACACTGCCAAACCCCGGAATAAACTTGATCAACTCACGCCCGATCGCTTGCGCCACAAATCCACCTGCGATCGCACTCACCACGCCACCCGCCTGAGAAGGAGTCAATGTCTGACCATACAACTGCCCCAACGCTCCGACCATCGACACTTGCAGGGCGGTCAAAACGGGCATCGTCGCCAACGGTAAAGGAATCGCTGCCAAAGCACCCGCCATTACAGAAAACGGCAAAATGTAGCGGCGACCCGCTTCTCGATAAATATCACTGATTTGTTTTCCAGCGTCGCGATCGTCCAGTAGTTGAGAAATCGTTCGGGCCTCCGCTTCGGGGAGCAAATCTGCCAGCGCATCGACCAGCGTTTCTAGACCGTAGAATGTTGGAGTGAAGCCGTCTTCTTCTAATGTGAAATCGATTTGAATGGCGCGATCGAACAATCCCTGAAATCCTTTTTGTAAGGCAGCGAAGGCTCGATTGGTATCCTCATAGTCGGGGGGATAGGTAGGATGATCCATCACTTCAGACGGATAAAGTTCATGCAAACAGGTGACCACCAAGAGACAAGGCACTTCGGGATGCTGTTGGCGAATTCGACCTGCAATTTGTTTTAAAGTATCCGTCGCAAAGTCAGTGATCTTTACCGTCAAAATCAGAACTTTTGCTCTCGTTTCCTCGTTTTCCTGAATTTCTTCGACTAGCTCTCCAATCACTTCCGTCGTTTCTTGCGTGCCGTCGCCCAGTCCTACAGTGTCGGTGAAGACCAAAAGTGGCAGATCGTCGGTTGGGTAGTTGTAGCGTTGAGTAAACCGCGTGTGAGGACGAAAGCCCTGTCCAATAATTTCAGCCGAAACGCCCGTTAAGCCTCGAACGATCGAACTCTTTCCCGCTTGAGGTTTGCCCACCAAAATCGCCTCAGTCGTCGGCAACTCCGATCGCACCTTTTGCAAAATCCCTGCGATTTCCGCTTCGTCCACGCTAAACCAACCGATCACCGTATCCGAGACTTGCTGAACGGGCAGGGCTTTACCAATCGTTGAAAAAGCACCTCCAATCAAGTCACGGGTTGTGTCTACCCAGGATGGCTCTGACTTTGGAGATGCTTCAGTTTTTTGAAGGGCAGATTTTGTTTCTTTGGTTCGCTCAGTCATAGTCAGTGATCAGGCAGGAATGGCGATACTTTCAAACTATCGTACCTACTGATTTTCTAACAGATGAAAGAACCGAACCCTGTCGAATTTTAGGCTTGCCATTAACGGTTCAAACTCTAGCCTTCTTCACGATCGCCACCCGGAGAGGACTTGTAAAGGGCATCCAGTTGCTCACGGGCATCTTCTACCGTCATCGATCGCATCACCAGCAGCGGTTCGTCAATCATTCGACCATCGCTATCTAACAGTTCGGGGTGAGGCACCGATCGCAGCCGAGAAGACAGAGAAGAGCGAGGGTCATACCCAGAGCCACTTCTAGGAGCGTAATGACGCTGAGACTCAACCCCCAACGTCAACAAATTGCGAATGAGATTGCCCACTGCCATAAAAGCAAGCGCAGTAAAAGCCAAGATGTAAAGCAAATGTAGTACCATATCGACTCTCCCTTAATCCACGCTGGTTTGAAAGTGTGGAGATTAAAATTGTATTGAGTTTGACGGTCTGTGCAGCATTCAAGCCGAAGGTTTATGAGAATTATCTGAAAAATGGTTCTGACTATCTTCCTATAGTCTCTCAGATTTCTCAGAATTCGACTATCTGTTTTTAGACAGACTTACCAGACCGTAGCCGCATACTTACCTGCCAGCATTCTGCGACGAGTCGGTGCCAGGTCATGAGCATCGCTGTTTCGACCCCGACCTGCCCTTCGGTCACATTGAGTAACGTGCGAACCGTGTTGACCTCTTGATGTGCTTGTAAAACCCTTTCCAGTAGATTAGCCTGTTTCTCATTTTCAAGAAAGGGAATCTCCTGGTTTTCTAACAAAGTGCGCGATCGTGTAAACCAGTATTGAAAGTCTTCTAAAAGCGGCTCTAAAACAGTTTTGAGAATGTCTGGCTCTGGCAGATTTGAATGAAACATAAGTTAGTAATGTTTTGTAAAAGGTCAAGGGTTGCTAAAACTTTTTACATTTTGTAACGTTTTCTCATCTTATCGCTAAATTGCCCAAAATACGCATTCAGGCAGCAGATCGGTCAGGGCAAAAGCATCTAATTTCAAAAGAATAATAGTGTCAAGATAGTCCAACGATCGCTACTGGTTGGCTTGCCCTTCCTGATGAGAAGCCATCGCTGCAAACATTCTCAACATTATCGAGAATTGGCTCGACTTATTGACCTGATACGTTTGCTCTGCGATTCATCGGACATTTGGTGGTGATCGATGTGACAATCAGATAGTTTATGGATTCTTGAGTCAACGACTCAGCACTGAAGTGACTGAAGCTCTCCAGCTTAGAGACTTTAGTTTCAGTTGACCAGCTTCAGACCGTCTTGCTCAATTCCCCACGAGGGAAACCCTCCTCCAGGATTGAGCGCTTCGCGGTCTACGTTTTTTGAGTCACGACACCCTGGGATGCGACGCTAGTCCCTTGCTCTGTCGTTAATCGTTAAACATCTTTATTTGGGTTAAGGACGTGCGATTAGCCGAACAAGCGCTCAACCTTGGAGGAGGGTCTCCCTCCGTAGAGGATTGAGTAAGAAGCTCTTAAAACATTGGCGAAGCGAACATCACTCCGCAAGGAGGCTACTGCGGTAGCAAACAACGTCGCGATGCGTACAGGACGAACGATTTGAAACGGTAATTGTCCCGTTGAAAGTGCAATACAAAAGCACCCCGAATCAATTGCCCCAAGGCGGTCGCGACACCCAAAATCTAGGAAGAACCCGGCGGTTAAAACCGCTCGTTGGCTTCCCTCTCAGGTCTAAAGACGCTGAGTTTCCCACCTATCGAGGAGTTTTTATGATTTGGATCATGGGAAATGGCAGTCAATGTAGGAGATTTCCTTTAATAAATTTACCCGGCTGTCTCCATCGAGAGTTCTGAAAGTCAAAGTCCCCCAGAATTGGAAGATTTAGGGGGCTTCCCAAGGTTGGTAACCTCTTTGCTAGAAATCTCCTTAGATCTCCTGAGAACTCAATATCTCCACCAGAACGTTTCTACTCAACTTGCTTGGTTGGTAGAAAACTTGTCTCAAGTCAAAGCCTTAACTCAAGCGGAAATAGAGGGGCAGCTTGCTCAAGACCAGATTCGAGAAAATCAGTTTTTTATTGAGTGGTTAGTGCCAAGTCTTAATTTAGAAACATAGCTGGAGTTAGTGACTGAATTGGTTGAACTGCAACGCCAACTGAGTCGATGGAAACAAGGGTCAACGCTTTGGTCGAGTCCAGTCGATCGCTTGCAGATTGCTAAACATGCCCAAGAATGGAGAGATCGCCTGCTCAATCTCCCTGGGCTGTTGGTGAGTTAGATTGTTCTGGAGAAACGCGACAAGAATCTGGATTTACTCCGGCAGAAGCTTTTCTAGCAGGGTGTAAATATCTTTTTTGTCTCCCTCCTTTCGTCTGCCAATGCCAACGACTAAAATGAGCACTTGCGCTTGCTCAACCTGATAGACAATGCGATAGCGTTGCCCAACAGCTCGAACGCTGCGAAATCCTGAAAGATTATCCACCAGTGCTTTCCCTTGTTTTTCTGGCTCGGTTTTAAGCTGGTCAATGCGATCGCGTAGTTTTTCTTGCTCTCGTCGATCTTTAACCGCAGCCAGCATTTCCAGGGCGAGTGGGGTGAGTTGAATCTTATATTCAATTCCGTTGGCGGCACCCGTCACAGCCCTAGTTGAGCCTTGGCACTCTCCCAGGCAATGGTTTTGCCCTGTTCAGCTTGAGTGATGCTTTGGCGCAATCGAGTAACAAATTCGGTGTCGGTGAGAATGTCGAGCGTTTCGAGCAGTTCGGTCAGATGGCTGTAGCTGAGGGCAGCGATGACAGGAACCCCATCTTGAGTAATGATGATGGGTTCGTCCGTCAGTTCGTCAGGAAGGTTGGGGAGTTGTTGTTGCGCTTGGGCGATCGTGAGTTGCTTGGGCATCGGCTGAGAGACGAGTCAGAGTGAATTCACTGTAACATCTGGTGCCAGGTAACGAATTGCTGAAACGCTGATTATTTGGCTAAAAGGGCCACCATTACAAATCTTTAGAAACTACTGAAATCTTTAAATGCTACAGTTTGCAAGTTCCTGCAAGAGAGAAGGCCAACAATTCCCAAACCCTAATCTACACGCCTCAAACCAATAACCACCCGACCCCGCCCCAAACCAATAACCACCATCTCTCATCCCATAAGGAAGATGTCCATCTCTGGCTTGAGTGTCGAAAGTTACATCAGAATAATCGATCCATTGATTGTTTACACGCCAACCTACTCCATCGCCCAGACAAGACCAAGCCTTTTCATCATACTGTCCATTAAGATACTGTCCATCAAGTTTACCGCCACAGTTTTCTACGTAGATCTTCTTTTGGACACTGAACCCAAACTTGCCGCCACTATTAGCAACCCACAGTTGATCAATCTTAATCAACACCTCACAGGCAAGTATACCAATGCTTTCGGAGTCTAGCCAGCCTTCCTTTTCCCGATTCGCAACCTTGAGCATCAAATTGGTGGTTTCCTGGTCAGCGTCTTTCCATTTCCCTGCTTTCAGCAAGCTTCCTAACCTGGAGTAATCAACAGAAGTTGCCTGAGATGGCAGTTTGATTTTGATTACCTGACTGGCGATCACTACTCCCACCACTGTCACTCCTGCTGGAACTGCCCGCTTGAAGAACTGTCGTCGGCTTAGTGAGGGGGGTGTATGAGGCTGAGAAGCTCTAGAAGCTGCTGTTGTTTGGGGTGATTCTGGTGGAGGTGTCGCTGTTCCATGGCGCTGCATACCCAGATTTTGCAGAGCTTCGATCGCCTCCATATCTGAACCGGAAGAAGCCTCCAACACACGAATCCACAATCGTTGCGCCAACGCCCAATCTTGAGTTCTCTCGGCACGATAGGCATCATTTTTCAGCGTGGCAATATCAGCCAAACTAGCGTGTTGAGGCATCAAGATCAGGTGCGATCTATTCAGTGGTTCGGCGATTGTGTAAGGAGTTTGTCTGACTCTGCCCAAATGTTGACTAACCAATTCAGGCACACGATGTTCGAGATACTGGTTTAACCGTTCCACAGTGGCACATCGACCCCGAATCCCCAGTCCCTCAATCAGGGCATAGGTAAAGGCTCCCTGTTCAATTGCCTCCAACTCATAAGAATACTGGTCGGGACTGCAAGAAAAGAGGCTAATCACTCCAGTTTGGCGGGCTTCTGCTTCTGTTTGTTTACCAATCCCTTCACCACTTTTACGCCCCCCACTGCGACAGGCATCCAGAATCATCACCGCATTGTCGGCTCCACAACTTCGCAGATAGTTAGTGATAGTATTCGTCGAAATACCTGTGTTTTCAATATCTCCAAGATCACCATCCCAAGGCATCAGATAGTCTTGCCCATTATGTGGAACGCCATGTCCGCTGAAGAAGAACCAGAAGTTATCGCCATCCTGCATGAACGGTGTTGCAAAAATCTGGCGCAGAACTTGCAGCAGGTTTGCTCGAAAGGGTTTAGTGGATCTGCCGTTAACCTTGAGAGAATCATCGGTAAACAGAAAGATGCGATCGAACTTGGCTTCCTGACTCAGAAAATTGTGCATCGTTTCTGCATCACGCTTGGCATACTTCAGTGGCTGCAAAAATTCGTACTGGTTGATGCCAATGACGATCGCCCAATTGTTTGCCATCTATCTGTTTGTGTTCGATCTTGTGAATTTTAACTTAATGGCACCCTTCCCAGCAGCTTTTTCTCCTGCAACTAATTTAACCTCTCCTTCCCCGCTGATTTCCACCGATAGCTCCACCTCATCCAGCTTCATGTCCGATTCTGAGCCAATTTGCTGATCCACTTGCTTAAACAAGCGTCCCATCAGTTGTAAAAACTGGTTCATGTTCTGCTCTAACTGTGAGACAGGCAACCGGACTTCCCTAAAGCTCAAGAAGCGCTTGCGGACTTCCTCACCCCATCCCCGTTGCCCCTCAACTGGTACAGAAGCCTCGTCAGCCTCATCGGTCACAATCACAAGGTAGTCTTCTGGCATAAACAAAAGGGGCTAGAGGATTAGCATGATGATAACCCTCCGCTCAAGGTTTAAGCCAACCCACACGCCATCACGCTAATCCTGCAAATGAGAAAGTGACTGCTGGAAAAGCTGGCTGACCAGGCAGCTAAACTCAGGCAGAATTGGGCTGGTCAATTCATACTGCTGATACAGCGTCGCCACCAACCTTAGAACCGCATTCTCCCGGCTGCGTTTGCCAATTCACAATCCAGTATTCCAGCACCCCTCGAACCGAATACAGCTTCAGCTTGGCTTCTCGGTCGCGTTTCCAGGGCGAACGCATTTAGTTTCAAGAGAATAGTAGTGTCGAGATAGTCCAATGACTCTACTGGTGGGCTTACCCTTCCTGATGAGAAGCTATTGCTGCAAATATTCTCAACATTATCGAGAGTTGGCTCGACTTGCCATAATGCGTTTGCTCTGGCGGATCGGTAAGATAGTAAAGGCAACGAGTTTTAGAGTCTTAGCGAGAAGAGAGGATTTCTTCTCAGGACTCAACTCAGAGCGTAAAACTTTTATCTCGTGATCTCATGTCTGCCGAAGAATCTTCTAACCCGCCCGAAAAACTTCACTTGCCCAAGACCAGCGAATCTGTGTTGTTACAAAAAATTCGTCATACCGCCTCTCATGTGATGGCGATGGCCGTGCAGAAGCTATTTCCTAAAGCGCAAGTGACGATCGGGCCCTGGATCGAAAACGGTTTCTATTACGATTTTGACAATCCTCAACCGTTTACCGAAAAGGATCTGAAGGCGATCAAAAAAGAGATGATCAAAATCATCAATCGCAAACTGCCTGTGGTACGCGAAGAAGTCAGTCGCGAAGAAGCCGAACGCCGCATCAAAGCGATTAATGAACCCTACAAGTTAGAGATTTTGGAAGGGCTAGAAGAACCCATCACGCTCTATCACCTAGGCGAACACTGGTGGGATTTGTGTGCCGGGCCGCATCTTGAGAATACGGCTGAGTTAAAACCAGATGCGATCGACCTCGAAAGTGTAGCGGGTGCTTACTGGCGCGGTGATGAAACCAAGGCCCAACTCCAACGCATCTATGGCACTGCCTGGGAAACACCCGAACAGTTAACCGAGTACAAACGCCGCAAAGAAGAAGCCCTGAAGCGCGATCACCGCAAACTGGGCAAAGAACTCGGCTTATTTATCTTCTCGGATCTGGTCGGCCCCGGTCTGCCCATGTGGACACCCAAAGGAACGGTGCTACGATCAACCCTCGAAAGTTTTCTTCAAAAAGAACAACTCAAGCGGGGCTATCTTCCAGTCGTCACGCCTCACATTGCCAGAGTTGACCTGTTCAAAACCTCTGGACACTGGCAAAAGTATAAAGAGGACATGTTTCCTCTGATGGCGGAAGATTCGGAAGCGGCCGCAAATGAGCAAGGCTTTGTCATGAAGCCGATGAACTGCCCATTTCACATTCAGATCTATAAGAGTGAATTGCGATCGTACCGAGAACTTCCCATGCGGTTGGCGGAGTTTGGCACGGTTTATCGATACGAACAATCAGGCGAATTGGGCGGCTTGACCAGAGTACGCGGCTTTACCGTTGATGATTCTCACTTGTTTGTCACGCCTGAGCAGCTAGATGCTGAGTTTCTCAACGTGGTGGACTTGATTCTTTCGGTGTTCAAAAGTCTGCAACTCAAGAACTTTAAAGCGCGTTTGAGCTTCCGTGATCCCGCGTCGGATAAGTACATTGGCTCTGATGAAGCCTGGGACAAATCTCAGGGTGCCATTCGTCGTGCGGTCGAAACTTTGGGCATGAACTACTTTGAAGGCATTGGTGAAGCCGCATTTTACGGCCCAAAACTGGACTTTATTTTTAGTGATGCGCTCGATCGCGAGTGGCAGTTGGGCACCGTCCAGGTCGATTACAACTTACCCGAACGGTTTGATCTGGAATACGTGGCTGAAGATGGCACTCGCAAACGACCTGTGATGATTCACCGTGCGCCATTTGGATCGTTAGAACGGCTGATCGGCATCTTGATCGAAGAGTATGCGGGTGATTTTCCAGTATGGTTAGCTCCGATTCAGGTTCGGCTGTTGGCGGTGGGCGATGAGTTTGTGCCGTTTGCCAAGCAGGTCGTTGAGCAAATGTTGGCGTTGGGCATCCGGGCTGAAGTGGATCTGAGTGGCGATCGCTTAGGCAAGCTGATTCGCAATGCAGAGAAGGACAAAATTCCGGTGATGGCGGTGGTTGGTGCCAAAGAAGTGGAAGCTAATTCGCTGAGTATTCGGACTCGTGCATCGGGTGAGTTGGGGGCAGTTGCGGTGAGTGAAGTGCTCGATCGCCTAAAACAAGCCAACGAAAACCACGGCAACTTCTAGAATTCGCTTTCACCTTGAAGGGATTTGTAGTTTGTGAATAAGCGCGCATGAAACTCTATCGGCTGTTAGAGATCAATTTTGAGTGGGACGAGGACACTACCGCTTCGCCTCGGCATCCAATCTTTGACGTACTCTCACGGTTGCAATGCCGTCTACACCTAGCCCAACTCGTGCTTGAAAGGCTCTGACCGCTTCTTGAGTGGGCGTGTCGTAATAGCGATCGATCGGCAAATCACTCTTCAGCACCACTCTTAGACTGAATCGCAAGTTACGAACGATCGCGGCGGCTTTTTCTTGAGTGGGTTGGTCAGCCCCACCATTCACAGACAACCCATAGCGCTGCTGAAAGTCTCGAATCGCAGCGATCGCAGGCCCATCTGTGAGTGGACGCTGAGGATTGATGTCATAGCCTAACCCTCGCAAAACCAGCCGAAACTCTGACTCGTTGTAGAGATTGCCCAAAGGGACAGAAGGCGTTGGCGGCGACGCGGCTCCTTGCGGGGAACTCGAAGAGGGTGTAAGCGTGGTTGGGTTTCGGGGGGTTGCGTCGTTGAGAATATCGCTGATGCGCTGACGAGTCTCAAAGGTGGCAATTCCCGTCTCAGGTAAGCCATTTTGTCGCTGAAACAGCCTGACGACACTCTCGGTTTGTTTGCCATAAAACTGACTTCCGGGTAGCTGGGGGCTGGGCTGAATCACTCGATTGAGATTAGTTTGCAACTGACGCACCAACTCGGCAGCTTTGTCTTGAGTCGGTGGATTGAGTGTGCCATCGACAGGCAACCGATTTTGAGCCTGAAAATCACGAATCGCCTGCTGCACGATCGGGTCAGTCAAGGGGGCACTGAGCGACACCGGATAGCCAAACCCATTTAGCACTGAAATAAACTGCTCTGGCGCATAGTCTTGACTCCGAACTGCCCAGGCTGGCTGCACACTCACCGCTGTCCCGATTAAAACGGTGGCGATCGTCATCCCAAATCCATTATTCATCTGACACACTCCTCACTGGTCTACCTTGAGAATTTACCTGATTCTGAGATTTTCTCAAATGCTCTGTTCTTGACAAATCGAAGTGCTACCCGTCCAAGGCTCACGGGATTAATAGACGAACGATTCAAACTTCTCTTGTCTCTGCATGACCTACAATCTCAGAATTGCTGACCTGCCCCAAAGCGAACGTCCGCGTGAACGGCTGATGGCTCAAGGCTCCAAAAGTCTCTCAACGGCTGAACTGATTGCTATTTTGCTGGGCACAGGTCAAGGAGCGGGCAAACTGTCTGCGGTTGGGTTGGGACAGTACATTTTGCAGCAGTTGGGTCAACATCAGCGCGATCCGTTGGGAGTCTTGCGCGAAGTCAGCATCCAAGAATTGACGCAGATTCCAGGGATTGGGCCCGCCAAGGCAACGACAATTTTGGCCGCGATCGAGCTAGGCAAGCGCGTCTATCAATCTCGCCCGGCCGACAAAACGGTGGTTGATGATCCCTCAGTGGCGGCGGCGGCGTTGAGTCACGATCTGATGTGGCAGTCTCAAGAACGATTTGCCATCGTGTTGTTGGATGTCAAGCATCGGCTGATTGGCACTCAAATCATTACGATCGGCACTGCAACCGAGACGTTAGCTCATCCGCGCGATATTTTTCGAGAAGTGATCCGGCAGGGGGCGACTCGTGCGATCGTGGCTCACAATCATCCCTCTGGCAATCTTGAACCCAGCCCTGAAGATATTTTGCTCACTCGTCAATTGCTTTCTGGCGCTCAATTGTTGGGGTTGCCTGTCTTAGATCACCTGATTTTGGGCAATGGCGATTACCTCAGTCTGAGACAAACCACTTCGCTGTGGAATGAGCTACCCCAGGGAGATTAGCAGGTTTTATGAACCCTTTTGGTTTTGCGATCGAAAGCGTCCCTCTACAAATTCCCGAACCTTCAGATGCTTGGTTTTGCGTCCGGTGACTCGTTCTCGCCACATGCGAAAGCTGGACGGCTTCATCTCTCGACGCATCAGAGCGATCACCTGCTTTTCGCTGAGACCAAACTGAGTCTCGATCGCGTCAAACGAAGTTCGATCTTCCCATGCCATTTCAAGGATGCGGTCGATCGCTTCGCTGCTCAAGTCTGGTAAATTCATCGCTCCATCGCCTCGACTGTTTTGGGAACTGCGGCTGTCAACACATCATGTCCAGTTTCAGTCACCAGCACATCGTCCTCAATGCGGATACCGATTCCTCGCCAGCGATCGGGCACTTCGGGCTGACCTTCAAAGGGTTGGAAGTCGGGACGAATGTAGATTCCAGGTTCGACCGTGACGACTTGCCCAGGTTGGAAGTTTTGCCAGGTTTCGCCAATTTGCCGAACACCCACATCATGCACATCCAAGCCTAACCAGTGACCCGTTCCGTGCATAAAAAACGGCTTGTACTTCTTTTCTTTGATGATTTCTTCGATATCGCCTTGCAAAAGTCCCAGATCCATTAAGCCTTCGACGATCGTTCTCACTGAGGCATCATGAAACAAATTCCAGGGTGCGTTTGGCTGGACTTGCTCGATCGCATTCAGTTGAGCCTTCAGCACCAGTTCATAGAGAATTTTTTGTTCTTGAGTGAATTGGTTGCCAACGGGATAGGTGCGCGTGATGTCGGAGTTGTAGTAATCGTAAGAACAGCCCGCATCGACTAACAGCAATTCTCCATCCTGCATTTGGCGATTATTTTCGGTGTAGTGCAAGATGCAAGCGTTTGCCCCCGACGCGACGATCGACGGATAGGCTGCTCCCACGCCGCCCCGCAGTCGAAACAACCGCTCCATTTCTGCCTGAATTTCGTACTCATAGCAGCCAGGTTTTCTCATTTCAAGGGCTAACTGATGAGCCTCGGCCGCGATCGCCACCGCTTTTCGCATCAGATCCAATTCACTCGCACTTTTGGTTTGGCGTAAAGGATGCAGCAAAGGAGCCGGATCTTCGATCGCGATCGGGGCAGTTCCCGTTTTATCGTAGGTAGCCATCAGCCGTTGCCAGAGATCGAGAATGGTTTGGTTGAAGGTGCGATCGCGCCCCAGATGATAGAAGATGCGATCGGCTTTTTCGACATACTGCGTCAGTTTTTCGTTGAGTTCGCTAATGGGATACGCTTCGTCTGCGCCGTACTGTTCTTTAGCGGCATCGACTCCAATCCGGTAGCCTGACCAGGTTTCTTTGTCTCGATCTTTGGGCTGGACGAAGAGGATAAACTTGTGCGTCTCGTGCCAGGGAGCTAACACCGCAACTGCATTCGCTTCATTGAACCCCGTCAGATAAAAAAAGTTGCTGTCTTGCCGAAAGTTATATTCCACATCGTTGTGCATGACAGCCGCTGGCGCACTTCGCAGGATCGCCGTCCCGTTGCCAATTTTTGCCATGAACTGTTCGCGCCGTTGACAAAATTCTGATTGCATCATGAAGCCGTTTTGAGTTTACTACGATTGTTTTTGAACAAAGAATTTTTGAACAAAGAATTTCTGAATAACCAACTTCTGAGAAATGGCAGGCGTTTTAGAAAGTTGATGTTTTAGGGTGTTTTAGAAACCTACAGTTTCTCCTTGATCCAACTTCTCAGCAAAATGAGAGACTGTGCCAAGCCGATCAAGTCGCTCTGTTCCAAATATTCCAGCACTCGTTTGGCAGGCAGCAGCGGAAACGCCACACTATTTGCAGATTGAATGTAATGGTCGCCCTGCAATTGATAAATCATCAGATCGCCTTTTAGCACGTCGTCGCCGATCGTCGTCACATACTGCCAGACTTCTGGGATGCCCATCGCCGCATAGATTGCAAACTGATTCAACGTACTTTTGTTGATGGTGATATCCAGTACCAGATCCGGTGGCGCAACCTGTTCGAGATTAAGTTCTGCGCGACGGCGCATTTCGACTTCTTTGTCCAGGTAATAAGACGCTTCGGGCTGAATGCAGCAGGACAGATCAGGACGCTTGAGCAATACAGAACCGATCGAGCTAACTTGCAAAACCAGTTCATCCGCAAAGACGAGAATCAGCGATTCGATCAGCCGACTACAGCGTTCATGCTCTTCTAGCGGGGTCATCATTTCCAGCTTGCCGCGATCGTAGGTCATTCTGGCGACCCGATTAGCGCCCAACTCATTGAGTAACGTCTCAAACTGTTGCCAACTTACGCCTGATAACGTCACTCTCTTTTCAGTAGGAGCGGGTTTCTTCGCCATGCTCGTTTCCTTCGACACCGTTCTACTTTCTGATTTTACTGCGATCTCTTCGAGTTACTCACAAGGGGTCGCTTCCGTCTGAAGGGTTTCCCCCGATCGCAATTCTGTCTGAGTTTGATCAAAGGTGGGATCGCAGCAAGTTAGAACAGATCTGGACGCAAAAGTTTAAGGAGAAGACGGTGAACGGTAAGTTTTTCAAGCGAAGCGGTCAGGTTTTTCTGGGTTCGGTTTTCGTCGTGGCTTCTCTGTTGGCGATCGGGTACTTTACCCCCCGAAAATGGAACGCCTCACAAACCTGTGATAGTCCTTATCGAATCTATGTGGAGGGCGATCAAATGCACGTCAATCTGATTTTGCCTGTCCGAAATCAAACGAATGATTGGAACCAGTTTTTACCGATACAAAAGATTGGTCGAGATTCGCAAGAGAACTATCGATATCTAAAATTTGGCTGGGGCGATCGCGACTTTTATATGAACACGCCAAACTGGTCAGAAGTGAGAATCACCAACGTTCTCAGAGCTTTATTCATGCCTGGAAATCCAACCGCAATGTATGTCCAAGGGTTTACAGATCTGCCCCAAGAAAAAGGCGTTGAAATCAAGTGCGTTGGAGTCAGTCAACAAGACTATTCTCAGATGGTTGACTTCATTCAAAACTCCTTTGAACGCGACGCAAACGGCGCTCCGATTCGCATTCAAGACGGCGGCAACGAGACGAGCGGATTTTATGAAGGCACGGGACATTATTCTGCGCTAAAAACCTGTAACACCTGGGCTGCCAACGGTTTGAGAGCCGCCAATATCAACACGCCCCTCTGGTCAGGACTGGCTTCCTCAGTGATGAGACAAATTCAGGGCTGTGAATGCGATCGTTAAAATGACCACTGCATAGGTTATGTTGAGAATCGCTGCGAGGCTTTTGGGGGGACTCAGAAGCGCTATTCTACTCATTACAGAACAAAAATTAGACAATGCGTTTCTCGAAAATTCTGATTGCCAATCGGGGAGAGATTGCCCTACGAATCCTTCGCACCTGTGAGGAGATGGGGATCGGTACTGTTGCGGTTCATTCCACTATCGATCGCCACTCTCTTCATGTGCAATTGGCTGACGAAGCCGTGTGCATTGGTGAGCCTCCTAGCAGCAAAAGTTATCTCAATATTCCCAATATTATCGCCGCGGCCCTGACTCGCAATGCGACAGCCATTCATCCTGGCTATGGGTTTTTAGCCGAAAACGCCCGCTTTGCCGAAATTTGCGCCGACCACCAGATTGCGTTTATTGGGCCGTCTCCCGACTCGATCCGATCGATGGGCGACAAGTCAACCGCCAAAAAAACGATGCAACGCTCCGGGGTGCCGACGGTTCCTGGAAGTAAGGGATTGGTGCAGGATGAAGACGAGGCTCGAACGATCGCGCGATCGATGGGCTATCCCGTGATCATTAAAGCGACAGCGGGTGGAGGCGGCAGAGGAATGCGTCTGGTCAACACCGATGACGAACTCGGCAAAATGTACATGGCCGCCCAGGGAGAAGCAGAAGCCGCCTTTGGCAATTCTGGGGTGTATTTAGAGAAGTTTGTGCAAAAGCCTCGCCACATTGAGTTTCAGATTTTGGCAGACACCTATGGCAATGTGATTCACTTAGGCGAACGGGAATGCTCAATTCAGCGTCGTCACCAAAAGCTGTTAGAAGAAGCCCCCAGTTCTGCATTGACTCCCGCCCTCCGCGAAAAAATGGGAGCCGCCGCCGTCGCCGCCGCTGAGTCGATTAACTATGTTGGTGCGGGAACGGTGGAATTTTTGCTGGATCAGTCCGGCGAATTTTACTTTATGGAAATGAACACTCGCATTCAGGTCGAGCATCCCGTGACCGAAATGATCACCGGGATCGATTTGATTGCCGAACAGATTCGCATCGCTCAGGGCGAAAAATTGAGCCTGACTCAAGATCAGGTAATTTTGCGGGGACATGCGATCGAGTGTCGCGTCAATGCCGAAGACCCCGAACACAACTTTCGTCCCAGTCCCGGTCGCATCAGTGGATATCTGCCTCCTAGCGGGCCGGGTGTACGAATGGATTCTCACGTCTACACCGATTATGAAATTCCGCCCTACTACGATTCGCTGATTGGCAAACTGATCGTCTGGGCCAGCGATCGCCCCTCTGCCATCCGCCGCATGAAGCGGGCTTTGAGAGAATGTGCCGTAACGGGATTACCCACCACGATCGCCTTCCACCAAAAGATTCTCGAAACGCCAGAATTCCTCAAAGGTGATATCTACACCAATTTTGTAGAAAGCGTGATGATGAACAAGAAATAGGAAAACGGTGAGTCCGAATTCTCCTATCTCATCGCCATTGTGATCAAGCCTTGCTGTCCGAGCAAAATTTCTCTAGCAAGGCTAAAAATACCTACCCAAACGATCGGCGTAATATCCACCCCCCCGATCGGCTGAATCACTTTGCGAGTGGGCGACAAAAACGGCTCTGTCGGAACAGCGACTAAATTGAATGGAAACTGGGTCAAATCGACTTGTGGATACCAGGTCAAAACAATTCGGAAAATAAATAAAAAGGTCATCAAGCCAAGCAGGATACTCAGCGACCCAGCAGCAATTGTCGGAAAATCCATAGGAGAGTCAAAATCTTTAAGCTTTGTAACTCAATTCTAACTTTACTCGGCTCCCTCAGTTTGCTCGATCGGTTTGAAAAGGAGCTATGCAAGGGGGAACTGAACCCGTAAAATTAGAATTACTTGCTTGTTGTTCACAAAAGGACATTCAAATCCATGACTCCTTCTTTAGCAAACTTCTTAGGAAGCCTCGCCGCTGGTCTTTTTATTGTGCTGGTTCCGGCTACGATCGGACTCATTTTCATTAGCCAAAAAGATAAAATTAGACGCTCTTAATTGGTCAAAATTCAAGACAATCTTTTTTCAGGTTCTGGTCAGAACCATCCTCTTACGATTAAAACCTCAGTTAAAGTAGAGGCAGTCGCCTTGAAAACTGGGGTTTTTGCTTTGACGGGCAAAACTTGGGGTCTAATCAACGGTGCGATCGCTTGAAATCTGAGACAAATCTATGACTTTGAAAGTAGAGATTTTAGGCATAACTCGCTAACATGGGACTTACCTAGGAGACCGGGAATGGTTAATTTTCAGTTCAATCTTGCAAGCGTCTCAGGTATTCTCCTCGCAGTCGGTGGAGCAGCCCTCTATGCTGTGCGATCGACGCGCCCTGAGTTATCTAGAGATCACGATATTTTCTTTTCTGCTGTCGGGCTACTGTGTGGCTTGATTTTGATTTTTTATGGCTGGCGATTTGACCCGATTATGCAGTTTGGTCAAGTTTTGCTGACGGGGGCCTCGATTTTCTTTGTCGTCGAGAATCTGCGTCTGAGAAAGGTTTCGACCGAGCAGGCCAAGAAAAATACGCCCATCGTGGACAGCGATCGTCCCGTGAGCCGCAGCTACAAAACGACCTACAACGCTGAGTTTGACGACCAGGAAGTGATCAACGATCGCGTCAGCCGTCCTCGCATTCAAGGCAGCCGAGAAGTCCGCTCTGAGCGCGATGAATATGACAGTCGTCGCCGCCCCACAACCCGCCGCAATCCTGACCCTCGAATCGATTCTGACGATCGTCCCCGTCGTCGCCCTCGCGCAGATGACTCGATCATGGATGCGACCTCCGAATCGAACGGATATGGCAGTGCTTGGGGAGCCGAAGACCGATCTCGCAGCCGCAACACGCCTCCTGCTAGCCGTCCCAGACGACCTCGCCCCACCGATGATGAAGCGTCTTCTCGCCGCAGAGAAGTTGTCCGCCCATCTGATGATTATGTCGAGTACCGTCCGATCGAATCCAATGACGACGAAAATGACAACTGGGGAAATTCTTAGCCTTTTGTTCTGAATATCGCTGAAACGTTGATCCCCCCGTTGCTTCCTACAATTTGTGAAGTCGGGGGGATTTGCTATGAGGGCGTGCTGTATTCTGCATTTCGTCAAGCTGATTGTGTGGTTTCTGGAACTGGAATTTTTAGGCTGTGAAAAGGCTGTTTGGTCGATTCCTTTCTCTATTCATAAAACTCGCCCTCCTGGGAACGACAGCCTGCGCCCCTCCTGCGGGGATGCCGATCGGCTCCACCGCTCTCAACACCCGCTACAACGAAGAACAGCCTGCCCTGAGTGGAGACGGTCGCCTGCTGGCATTGGTGTCGAACCGCAACGGCAGCCGCAATATTTTGGTTTACAACCTACAGCAACAACAGTTTGTTGAATTGCCACGCCTCAATCGACCCGACGCGATCGCCGAAAGTCCCAGTCTCAGCTACACTGGACGCTACCTGGTTTACATGGCCAGCGATCGCGGCACTCCAGAAATCCGCCTGTACGATCGAGCTACTCAGCAGCCCCAGGTTTTGATGTCGCTCTATCCAGGTTGGGTGCGCCGTCCGAGTATCAGCCCCGATGGGCGCTATGTCACTTTTGAAAGCAGTACTCGTGGGCAGTGGGATGCCGAAGTCTTGGATCGCGGGGCCTTTGTGGAGTTGGATCTTCCTGGCGATCGTCGGTCTGCTCCTTAAGAGATTTTTGGCGTGAAACGTTCTGTTTTGGTGTGGATGGCGATCGTTCCCTTGCTGCATAGCTGTGGGGGCAATCAGTTGCTGACGTTTCCGTTTGATCCGGGAGGGCGCAGTCTCAACAGTCCCTATGCAGAAATAAATCCTCGGATTACAAAGCGCTACATCGTGCTGGCCTCTGATCGTCGGGGCACACAAGAGATTTATCTGTACGACACGATCGAGCAGCGCTTAATTGATTTGCCAGGACTCAATGCACTCGATTTGATGGCTTCTCACCCTGACATTTCTGAAGATGGGCGGTTGATTGTTTTTGCGGGGAGTCGGCAAGGCAGAACGGGGATCTATCTGTACGATCGAGAGCTTCGCCAGCTTCGCAACTTGACCGAAAATCTACGTTCAGAAGTCAGAAATCCCACCATTAGCGCCAACGGCAGTACGATCGCCTTTGAGTCAAACGCTAGAGGGCAGTGGGATATTTTGCTCTACGATCGCACCGGACAGCCCCTCAACATTCCAACCGATCCCCAGTAGAAGGCGATTATCTCAAGCCTATCCAGCTAAAAAAGTCCTGGCCTGTCGAGAATTCAAGAATCAGCAAAGCGGCGAACCCGATCATGGCAAATCGGCTGTTGATCCGTTCTGCGTAAGGTTTCCAGCCAAAAGCGGGAGGTTCTGACTGGGGATCTTGGTTGTTTGGGGCGGGAGGTTGAGAACTCATGAGTCAGAAGACGTGATAGAACTCTTTGATTGTGCCTCATAAGATTGAACAGATTCAATCAACGATCGCACTTCCTTCACCCCTTCAGATGGCTCAAACTTAAGCGGAAACTTCTTACGGCTGATCATCTTCAATCCCAAAGGCGCAAGGCTCAATAGCCCTCTCAGGTCTCTAAAACTGTTGCCCACCACCTGCAACCCAAACAGCCGCTCATCGATCCAGCCGCCTTGTTTGACGAGACTGATCAGCGTTTTACGATGTCGAATCGATCGACTCTCTTGCCCCGTTTTGCCGACTAAAATCTCGTTCTTGATCTTGCCAATTTGATCCATTGGCGCAACCTCCATCGGGCACACACTATTGCAGTAATAGCAGCGCGTGCAGCCCCAAACGCCCGCCGTTCCTTCGTTGTACTTCTCCAAGCGATCGGCGGTTTGGTCATCACGATTGTCTGCCACCATTCGATAGGCTTTGGCCAGGGCATGAGGCCCGACAAAATCAGGATTGACCTCGCGGGCATTGCATTCTGAATAGCAGGCTCCACAGAGAATACAGTTTCCTGATTGGTCAAGCTGCGATCGCTCCTCTGGAGTTTGGAGAAATTCGCGTTCTGGAATCTGCCGCGCTGCGGTACTCACGTAGGGATCGACGGCTTTCAGATTAGCCCAAAATCCCTGCATATCGACCACCAGATCTTTGATCACGGGCATGTTACCCATCGGAGCAATGGTAATTTCGGGCACCTCAGAATCCGAGGGAAATCGAGCAATTTCGCTACCCACATTTTCTTTGCAGGCTAGAGCCGATCGCCCATTAATTCGCATTGAACAACTGCCACAAATCGTATTTCGACAGTTTTTCCGAAAAGCCAGCGTCCCGTCATGCTCCCATTTAATCTGATTGAGACAGTCGAGAATTGTGTTTCCTGACTCAACCTCCAGCCTGTAGGAGTGAATGGCAGGAGCGTAGCCCTGATTTTGCCGGACGACTTTAAAAACAACTTGCATTCTGATAACGAGACCTTGAAATGTGGAGGGTGAGCAGTCGAGAGTTGAGCTAAAAAATCAGTCAGAGATTTCCTGTTTAGTAATAAATTATCTATGCATTTAATAGCTTGTTGCGAAAAAAGCAGCTTCATCAGTTCTCGCTTTAAATGTTGCGGGCAGTCGGCCCAATTCCCTTGTAATCAATCTAGCGCATCACCAGCCTCTAAGCGGATTGGCTAAGTTACGACCTGTCAATATCGATGCATAGATTATCGCTTTTGGATAAGTAAAATTTCTCAAGGTGAGCCGATTTGTCCAAAAAGTTTAACGTCAACTTCTTTAAGACATCTGCAAAATAGAAATTTTTGTCTCGCCTAGATGAGGCGTATTGAAACAACTTCCATTCACCATCGATTTGAGAAAGTTTGAGAAAGGGCAAGGCTCGATCGAAATTATTATTGAAATTATTAATACCAAAAAAAATATTGAAAATTACTGTTCAAGTTTTGCAGATTGGAGATATATTTTATTAAGTCAAACATTCAAAATTGACTCTATTTACCACTCAGAAATCGTAGGGATATTCTGTAGCAGATGACTGAAACTGCAACTGCCCCTTTGACAGGGAAGGCATTACTTCAAAAAGTAAAAGAACTGTCGCACTTGCCTCGGCGGGAAACTGCCAAACGCTGCGGCTATTACACGGTTACTAAAAACAACCAAACCCGTGTCAATCTGACTGATTTTTATGATGCTTTGCTGGTTGCTAGGGGAATTCCACTTAGCCCAGAAGGGTCTAAAGATGGTCGGGGGCGTGAGCCAACTTACCGCGTCAGTGTTCATCAAAACGGTCAAATTGTAATCGGTGCAGCCTATACCAAGGCGATGGGCTTAAAACCCGGAGATGAGTTTGAAATTAAGCTGGGCTATAAGCATATTCATCTCATTCAGATTGACGCTGATAAGAGTAGTCAAAACGGAGTTCATCTTGAGGAAGAAGAAGAATAGCACTCAGAAAGACTGTCTTCAAATCGAGTCTTGATGCTGCTGTTTTTTGGAAAAATTTATGCCTACGCTCGATCGCACGTCCCAGTTTTTTGCAGCCTTTGCAGAAGCTCCTGTGTGGGTGAGGGTGGGCGTTTTTTTTGTCGGTTGGCTTCTGGTTTGGCTCCCGATCGCCATTCCCCTCGCCGCCTTTCTCAACTGGCACCCTTTCAAGCCTTTAGACGTTCGCCAAAAGCTGCCGCTGGTTGCTTCACTGTATCTGCTGGCTCCGATCGTTCTCTGGGGTGTTGCCTGGATTGAGAATGTCCCCTTCTCCAGCTATGGTCTGATTTGGAATAGACAAACGTTCTCTTCTCTCGGTATCGGGCTTGGGTTGGGTGCGATCGGTTTAATTCTGCTTTTTACCCTACAAACGGTTTTGGGCTGGCTTGAGTGGCGTAGTGAGCCTGGGACGAAACTAGCTGCTGTTTTACTGCCCACCCTATTACTCGGACTGCTGGTAGGCGGGATTGAAGAATTAGTGTTTCGAGGATTTCTTTTTAACCAGCTTTTGACAGGGTTTGATTTTTGGACAGCGGCGATCGCGTCCAGTCTGATTTTTGCCCTGCTTCACTTAGTCTGGGAAGGCAAAGAAAACATTCCTCAGCTTCCCGGACTCTCTCTAATGGGCGTGGTGCTTTGTCTAGCGCTGGGGACAAATTCTGGAAGTCTTGGGCTGGCCTGGGGGCTTCATGCGGGATGGGTGTGGACGATCGCGACTCTTGACTCCGCGCAATTGATTCACCTCAAAAAAGATGCTCCAGAGTGGCTCACTGGACCAGCAGGCAAGCCGCTAGAGGGCGTAATGGGTCTGCTGTTTCTCTTAGCAACCGGACTGCTACTGATCCCGCTTAGAGCCATTTTTAGTGCAGCGTCAGTTTGATCAAGTCTTTTCGCTGCGGTGTCAAGCTTCTTTCATAGATTTGGGAGGCGTTCCCAGATTGACAGTTGCAGTGAGGCATTTCTGCGAATTTACATTTTCTCAGTCCCTCAAAACTCAAAGCTGGCCCAGTTAGGATCGCGGTAGTAGGTTGTCATGTCATCAAATTTGCGAAGTTCGGCTCGATGGACTAGAAACGTTTGTGATTCTTGCTCTAGCCATTGTTTGTTGAGTTCGTCAAAGGTTTGGCTGAGACGATTGCTCTCGACCTGTGAAGTGTCGCCAAAATATCCCAGCGTGATGTGAGGCGTGAAGTAGTACTGTTGCTCAATGCCGATCGCCATCAAATCCGGGTTTTGGTAAATCGCACGGCGCAACTTGAGAATGCGATCGTAAGACTCTTCATCGGTCGGAGCCAGACAAACCGCCACTGCCCGCGTCATCACAATCAGACCCAACACCTGAAAACGAATTGGGTTTCTTTGAGAAAGCGGCTGACACTGCTGAAAACTTTGGGCAATGCGATCGCGCAACTGCTCCTCAAACGCTGGATTTTGGCTCAAAGCGTGACGATAGGTGCCGTTCCAAATCAAATCGGCTAGCGTCAAGTGAAAACTCTCAGCCGGAAGGGGAGCGAGCAGATCCAACCCAACTTTTTGAGCAACCTGAGACTGAAATTGAGTGAGGCGATCGAACAGAGCAGCATTCTCCGGATCATCTGCGCCGCAAGGAGTCACCACGGTATAGCCTGGAAACGGGTTCGCCTGCCAATCTTCTCCAGACGGCTTAAACTTGGGCGATTCCTGAATATGCTGCACCTGAGACTTGTAGGTGTCTGGAAGCGTCATCCGGATCACCCGGTTGAGGTAGGTCTGATAATTCTCGTCCAACTCGATCGCCTCACCTATAATCGACAGTTTAGAAATCCTTCCTTAATCTAGCGGTAAAGTGTCTCTTACTCTTCAGAGATCTCAGTATTGCCTCTAAAAGCTGCCGAAGTAGAGAAAAGCTTAAGGAAACTTCAGCGAGAGAAATCTGGAAGGGAGGAGGGATGAAAAGGAAGGTTGAGTTCTATGCTCTAATTCCCACAAGAGTTACATCAAAACAAATCACTCAGCAAAGTGCCTAAGATCATGGATTAAATCAACGTTCAAACAAACCTGACGAATTAATTTACGGCTATAAGAACAAACCCTGCCCTCGCAGATTAGAACGTTGGCGTTGCTGATTGGAGGGATGAATCTGTGAGAAGTGTCCATCTTTTCGCCCCCTAAATCCCCCAAAATTGGGGGACTTTGAATATTAGGTTTCCCGCCGCTTTGGGGCAATTCATCCCCTGATTCAGCACCGCCAGAACGTTTTATCCCACGAGTTCTAAGCGCTTCATCCCTCATCCCTCATCCCTGTCCTATGCCAATTTACCTCTATTGGGGAGAAGATAGTTTTGCGATCGCCCAAGCCGTCCAGAGGTTGCAGGCACGATCGCTCGATCCCACCTGGGAGAGCTTTAACTTTGACAAAATTTCTCCTGATCAGCCAGAATCCGTCATTCAAGGTCTCAATCAAGCGATGACACCGCCGTTTGGGTCGGGAAATCGGTTTGTCTGGCTGGTCGATACGGCTCTAACTCAGCGCTGCTCAGAAGAACTCTTGGCAGAACTCGATCGTACCTTTCCCGCAATTCCTGAAACGACAACGTTTTTGATGACGAGTTCGGTAAAGCCTGACGGCCGCTTGAAATCGACCAAGCTGCTGCAAAAATACGCTCAGATTCAAGAATTTTCGCCCATTCCGCCCTGGAAAACTGATCTTCTTCTCAAACAGGTGCAGCGAGTCGCGCAAGAAGTCGGGGTCAAGCTATCGATCGCTGGTGCAGAATTTATGGTCGAAGCCGTCGGCAATAACACGAGACAGCTTTATAGTGAGTTGGAGAAAATCCGATTATTTGCGGGCGACTCTAAAAAACCCTTGGGCGTGGAAGCGATCGCTCCCTTAATCACCACGACCAGCCAAAACAGTTTGCAGCTAGTGGCAATGATTCTCGAAGGTAAAACCGATCAAGCTTTGGAACTGGTCACAGATTTGCTGCGTCAAAACGAACCTGCCATTAAAATCGTGGTGACTTTAATCAATCAATTTAGACAACGCCTATGGATCAAAATCATGATGCAATCGGGAGAGCGAGATGAACGCACGATCGCTCAGGCGGCTGAGTTAAATAATCCCAAAAAACTTTACTTTTTGCAAAAAGAATTGGCTAAACTCTCAGTTAATCAGCTTCAACAAACCCTTCCGCTACTCCTCGAACTAGAATTCAGTCTCAAACGCGGCATTGACGAAACGGCTGCTATGCAAACGAAGGTGATCGAGCTTTGTCAAATTTTTAGTTAGTGCCATTTCCTCAGTAGTGACTAAAATCACTTGATCCTAAAACTAAATTCTTGCTGACTTCTGGAACTTCTTGCTCATAAAATAATTCATGAATCTTGAACCTCAACCGTGTGCTAGTTTGCGGAATGTCACACACACTATGATGAACTGTGTTTCTCGCTTTCCATTTCAACTCAACCGAGTTTTAGCCCGATCGCTGACGATCGCGACGCTTTCGACACTCGGACTACTGACTGGCGTTGCTCCTAATCTCTCAGGGCAACCTACTCAACTGTTTGATATAGCAGTCCATGCTCAAGAAGAATCGACGTTTACGCGCTATGTGAAAGCCGCCTTTGAGATTGAGAAGATGCGGCGATCGCTCCTCGATCAAGTCAAGCAACTTACGGGGGGCAACGTGCCGAGCAACGTTTGTCAATCGTCTAGCTTGGCGCAGGTGTCGTCTAATGTGCGCGATCAAGTCAAGGGCATTTGCGATAATTTTTCGGCTCAGGCGAAGTCGATCGTTCAGGATAAGTACAAACTTAGCCGCGACGAATTCAACAGCTTTCAACGGCAGAGCCAAAATCCTGAGATGAAATCTCGCATCGAAGCTGAGATTCGCAATTTGAATCTTCGCTAATGCTGATCCAAAAGCTGATCCAAAAGTGATGCAAGATACCTAATTGATGGCGAGAACTCTGTAGATCCTTAGAATAAGCGATCGTTCTGAGGTGAGTTATGGGCTGTTTTGTTGAGGCAGATCCCTATCCGTATCCATTCAATGGAGATCTGCGTCCGGAGAATACGGTGGTTTTGGTGATCGATATGCAGACTGACTTTTGTGGAGTTGGGGGGTATGTCGATCGCATGGGCTACGATTTGTCTTTGACGCGGCGGGCGATCGAGCCGATCAAAAATCTGCTCTCAGTGGCACGGGCCAAGCACTTCCAGATCATTCACACCCGCGAAGGTCATCGACCCGATCTGTCTGACTTACCCGAAAATAAGCAGTGGCGCAGTCGGCAAATCGGCGCTGGCATCGGTGACCCTGGGCCTTGTGGCAAAATTCTCGTCCGAGGGGAGCCTGGCTGGGAAATTATTCCAGAATTGGCACCCCTGCCGGGAGAAGCCATCATCGACAAACCTGGCAAAGGGTCTTTTTACGCCACCGATCTGGATCTGCTGCTCAAGCGAAAAGGCATTCAAAACATCATTCTCACGGGCATTACGACCGATGTTTGTGTACATACGACGATGCGAGATGCCAACGATCGCGGCTACGAGTGTCTGATTCTATCGGACTGCACAGGCGCAACGGATTACGGCAATCATGTAGCGGCGCTCAAAATGGTGACGATGCAGGGTGGCGTGTTTGGTGCTGTTGCAGATTCTCAAGCGGTGATTAGCGCGATCGATCTCCTGTAAAGGTCAGCCTTGAATTTTCGGAACTTTGGTGAAGTTTTTCGTTTCGGTGTTTGCGTCTTCTGCCCTCCAAGTTGCCAATTCTGGGAGACTTTAAGGCAAGCGTTTCGGCTCAAAGTTCTCCATTTTGGGTGAGTTTATTAGCCTTTAAAGCTTGTAATTGAATTCAGGTTGATTCAACGTCGATCGCTAACATTGACTCGTCTCAAGGTAGGCTTTGGAGAAGAACTAAAACCGCTTCTCATTGAGATGATCACTCCCGCTGGCTATATTTTGGCGCTTGATTTGGGCACGACGGGCAATCGCGCTTTTTTGTTTGATTCATCGGGGAGCGTGGCCGGTCAGGCTTATCTGGCGTTGACACAGCACTATCCGCAGCCTGGATGGTTGGAGCACGATCCCCAAGAAATTTGGCAGGCTACTTGTGAAGTCATGCAGACGGCGATGCAGCGGGCCCAGATTGAGCCGAGTCAGATTGCGGCGATCGGGCTAACCGTTCAGCGAGAAACTTGTTTGCTGTGGGACAAAACGACGGGACAGCCACTTCACAATGCGATCGTTTGGCAAGATCGGCGGACGGCTCCCCTTTGTAATCAGTTGCGCGATCGCGGGTACGCTCCAGACATTTGCGATCGTACTGGACTGATTTTGGATGCCTACTTTTCGGCGACGAAGCTATCCTGGCTGTTAGAACACGTCGTGTCTGAGACACCGCTAGAAAATGTGTTAGCAGGCACGATCGACACCTGGATTTTGTGGAATCTCACCGGACGAAAGATTCACGCAACCGATGACAGCAACGCCAGCCGCACGATGTTATTCAATCTAGAGACTCGCGACTGGGATGCAAAACTGTTGGATCTGTTTGCGATTCCGTCTCATGTGTTGCCTAAAATTCAGCCGAGTTTGAGTCAATTTGGCGTGACGGATGCGAGTTTGTGGGGGGCAGAAATTCCGATTACGGCGATTTTGGGCGATCAGCAAGCCTCTCTTTTGGGGCATGGGTGCGATCGTCCCGGTTTGGTCAAATGCACTTACGGAACGGGCTGTTTTTTGGTGGCTCACAGTGGCAAATCGATCGTGCGATCTCCACAACTCATTTCAACGATCGCTTGGACTCAATCCGATCAAGTGGGATACGCCCTCGAAGGCAGCATGTTCACAACCGGGGCTTGCATTCAGTGGCTGAGAGATGGTCTGCAAGTGATTTCAACGGCGGCTGAAACGGAGACGATCGCTCAACAGGTTCCTAACAACGGCGGCGTTTATTTTGTGCCTGCTCTCAGTGGGTTGGGCGCTCCTCGATGGGATATGACGGCACGAGGCGCATTTTGGGGGATTACAGGTGGGACAGGACGATCACATCTAATTCGGGCGGTCTTGGAGTCGATCGCGTATCAGGTCAAAGAAGTGGTGCAGGCGATCGAGAAATGTAGTCCTCTAAAAATAACGCGCCTTAGAGTCGATGGCGGCGCTTGTGAGAACGACTTTTTGATGCAGTTTCAGGCAGACGTGTTGGGAATTGCGATCGAGCGTCCCAAAATGCGTGAGGCGACCGTGCAGGGCGTTGCGTTTGCGGCAGGTCTGGTGATGGGCTTTTGGGAAGATTATCAGACGCTCATTGCCCAAAGAGAACTCGATCGCGTGTTTGAACCCGGAAATGGATCTGAGCAAGCGTTAGCTAACTTTGTGATCTGGCAGAAAGCAGTGGAGCGATCGCAACATTGGGTCGAGTGAATGAATACTATCTACTCAAAATTATTCGTTCAAAATACTCAGTCCTGCTAACTTTTGAATAGCTCATTCTTAGAACTGGGATCAGTGATAACTTGGCTGGGATCGAAGAATAGTCACCCTTTTACCAACTGGGTCTTAATTTAATTTAATATTTTGTCTCATCTTATACCTCTTCAAGAAGATGAGTTGTGAGCTATGAGATTCGTATCATAAGTTTCTCATCTGCTGATAACAGCATTTGATGGGATTTCAATTGCTTCTTTGAAGTGAAAATTCACTTTACTTAACCTTTTTAGTGCGATCGAGCGAGGCACTGCCAGCAAGCTACGATCGTCCACACAATCCTATGGAAATCCTGGAATTTATTAGACAAAATCTTGCGAAAGTTTGGCGGCGATCGTTACTCTTTCGAGTGGTTACAGTCCTGTCTGCGTTTGGGTTGAGCGCGTTGCTGGTAATCTTGCCTGCGATGTCTCAGCCCGTGGTTTTGACCTTCTTGATGAATGCGCCAGAAGTCGAACCTTTTAAGCCGATTATTCGAGAGTTTGAGCAACAAAATCCGGGAATTCGCCTCAATATGATCGAAGGCCCGAACGCATCAAACTTGATCGAAGACCTGAATACTTCAGCCTTTTTGTTAGGTGGATCGCCCTACGATTTGCTCAATTTAGATGTGACCTGGGTGCCCAAATTTGCAGCAGCAGGCTGGCTTCGTGAGTTAGATGATCTCGTCCCCGCTGAAGAATTAAAGCAATTTTTGCCGGGAGATATTAACGGTGGACGCTACAAAGATAAGCTCTATCGATTGCCCTGGCGGACAGATGTCGGGATGCTCTATTACCGAACTGATCTGCTCGATCAAGCCAACCTTAAGCCGCCCGAAACCTTTGCTGATTTGACCCAAGCTTCTAAAGCGTTACAGCAAGAAAATGCGGCTCGGTGGGGCTACGTTTGGCAGGGGCGACAGTATGAAGGTGTAGCAGCCATGTTTATTGAAGTGCTGCAAGGGAATGGTGGCTTCTGGGTTGACCCCAAAACCAATCAAGTTGGACTAGATCAGCCAAAAGCGATCGATGCCCTCAAATTTCTCACCAGCACCATTCAGCAGGGCGTTTCTCCCGGTGGGGTGATCACGTATCAGGAAGACGAAGCGCGTCGCCTGTTTCAAAGTGGCAACACCGTTTTTATGCGAAATTGGCCTTATGCTTGGGCGCTATTGAATGCGGATGAGTCTCCGGTCAAGGGCAAAGTTGGCATTCGTCCGATGGTTCACGCGCCCGGATATGAAAGTGCCGCTTGTCAAGGAGGCTGGGGTTGGGGAATTGCCAGCACGACCAAACATCCGCAAGAAGCCTGGAAAGTGGTGCAATATTTCACTAGTCCTGAAGTGCAGAAAAAGCTGATTTTGAACACGGGCTATTTACCCAGTCGGCGATCGCTCTATGATGATAAAGATCTGTTAGCTAAGTACGAATTTTTCCCGCTGGTTTTACAGGTTTTAGATAATGCGGCTTTGCGCCCTCCGATCGCACAATATGCCCAAGCTTCTGACATTCTGCAACGCTATTTGAGTGCTGCGCTGTCGGGTCGGATGACTCCTGAAGATGCGATGAAATCGGCTGCTAATGAGACGCGCTCTTTATTGGGTGCAAATGCTTGAGGAGACGACTATGACACAAGACATTATTCGAGAACGAGAGCGACGAGCGGGCTGGTTTCTGACGGTTCCAGCGCTGTTAGTTTTGGCTCTGGTGTTTGCGTATCCGATTTTGCGGGCGTTTTGGCAAAGTTTGTTCGTCCAGAACTTGGGAAATCAGCTAAATCCTTCGTTTACTGGACTGACTAACTTTGGACGAATGGCGCAGGATGGGCGATTTTGGGGGACTTTATGGAACTCAGCCGTCTTCACGTTTTCGTCGGTACTTCTGGAACTGGTTATCGGCATGGGAATCGCTCTAGTATTGAACCAAACCTTTAAGGGGCGAGGGATTGTGAGAACGATCGCCATCCTTCCCTGGGCGTTACCGACCGCATTAATCGCGCTTGCCTGGACGTGGATCTTCAACGATCAATATGGGGTTGTCAATGACATTTTGTTGCGGTTGGGATTGATTCAGAATGGAATTAACTGGTTGGGTAATCCAACATTGGCGATGATATCTGTGATCGTTGCTGATGTATGGAAAACAACGCCTTTTATTAGCATTCTATTATTAGCGGGCTTGCAATCCATTCCCAGTGATTTGTACGAAGCGCAAGCGATCGATGGTGCGTCTCCCTGGCAGAGTTTTCGTCAAATCACGCTGCCTTTGTTACTGCCTCAAGTTGTGATTGCGTTACTGTTCCGATTAGCGCAGGCCTTCGGAATCTTTGACTTGATCTCAGTCATGACGGGCGGTGGGCCAGGCGGCGCGACGGAAACGGTTTCACTTTACATTTACGCAACTGTGATGCGCTATCTCGATTTTGGATACGGTGCAGCGTTGGTAGTTGTGACATTTTTACTGTTGGTGTTGGTGGTCGCGATCGCTAGTTTCTTCTTAACGCGATCGAGAGCTAGAGCAGCCGGGGAGGTTTGATCCATGACTACTGTTTTTCCTGACCATATTAATCGCAAAACACCGTCGGGGTCGGGTCGGGCTTCATTGCGAAAGGTGATCTTGCCGTTGGCAGTTGCGTTCACCGTTCTGTTCTGTTTAGCTCCGATTTTGTGGCAACTGTTGACTTCGGTTAAGGTAAACGCTGACATCTCTGCTGTGCCAAATGTGTATTTCCCCAGTCGGTATACGCTGACTCACTATCAAGAGTTGTTTGCGCGTCGTCCGTTTTTTAATTACATTCTCAATAGCGCTTTGGTTTCGATTGCCTCTACCATTCTCGCTTTAGGATTGGGGGCACCTGCTGCGTATGCGCTGGCTCGATTAAAACTTCAAGGCGAACGTGTGATCCTTGCGGGTGTTTTGATCGTGACGTTGTTTCCTCCAATTCTATTGTTTTTAGGTTTGCTGGAAATTGTTCGATTTTTGAACCTGGGCAATAATTATTTGGCGTTAATTATTCCCTACACAGCAATCAATTTACCGTTGACAATTCTGGTTATGCGGAGTTTCTTTCAGCAATTGCCCAAGGATTTAGAAGATGCTGCAAGAGTCGATGGTTACAGCACTTGGCGGATGTTGCTTGAGATTGTTTTGCCGATGACGATTCCTGCGCTGGTGACCACTGGGATTCTTACCTTTATTTCTGCCTGGAATGAGTTTATTTTTGCGCTGACGTTTATCACTCGTGAAGAGATGAAAACTGTCCCCGTAGCAGGCGCACAACTGGGTGGAGCGTCCCCGTTTGAGATTCCGTTTGGGCCGATCGCCGCCGCCACCGTTTTAGGCACCATTCCGCTAGTTTTGCTGGTGTTGTTTTTCCAACGTCGAATTGTACAAGGTCTGACCGCAGGAGCCGTTAAAGGATAAAAGGATTAGAACCATGAAACCGATGCAAGACGAAAGAACGATCGACAGAAGACTTGAGATTGTAGATCTACGCAAGGCTTATAATCCCAAGGTTGTCCCGGTCAAAAACATTAGTTTGAGTGTTGGGCCGGGTGAGTTTTTGACGCTGTTGGGGCCGTCGGGCTGTGGAAAATCGACGATTCTTCGGTTGATTGCTGGGTTAGAACAGCCAACCAGTGGTCAGGTTTTGATTAACGGGCGAGATGTGAGCCGATTGGGGCCAGGCGATCGCAATATTGCAATGGTCTTCCAAAGTTATGCGCTTTATCCTCACATGACGGTGCGCGAAAATATTGCGTCTGGGATGAAGCTTCGCAAAACGCCTGCGGGAGAAATCCAGCAACGGATTCAGGAAGTGTCTGATTTCTTGGGGCTGGATGAATTAATGGAACGCAAGCCAGGTCAGCTTTCTGGCGGTCAGCGTCAACGGGTTGCCGTCGCTCGGACTCTAGTACGCCGTCCGGATGTGTTTCTGTTAGATGAGCCGTTGAGTAACCTGGATGCATTGCTCAGAGAACACGTTCGGGCAGAACTCAAACAGCTATTTGGATCGCAAAATGCACCTGTCGTTTATGTGACGCACGACCAAACTGAGGCCATGACGCTCTCAACCAAAGTGGCAGTTTTGAACAATGGACATTTGCAGCAGTTTGACACACCAGAACGGATTTATACTCATCCCGCCAATCAGTTTGTCGCCGGATTTATTGGCAGTCCGCAGATGAACTTTTTGCGCGTTCCTTGTGAGGGTGGTAACGCGATCGTCGGCAGCACTCGTATCCCAATTCCGCAGGGAACTTCTGCTAAAGAAATCATTTTGGGTCTGCGTCCAGAACATGTGCATCTGTCGCGATCGAACGAAGAATCCGCCCTTAGAGGTCAAGTTTTCTTAGTTGAAAATCTAGGAATGCACAATCTGATCAGCATTAAAGTTGAGAATGCCAATCGTGAACCGATGACCATTCGAGCGCTCATGGAAATTCATCAAGGGATTAGCGTGGGCGACCCGGTTAAGCTGTCGATTCCGGTTGAAGAAATTCACTGGTTTGATGCGGCAACGGGCGATCGGATTACCAGCACAACAGCACGAGAAATGGTGAGAGGGTGAGAGAGGGAGAACTTTGATGATCTGTTCCCCTTTGGGGGTAATCTGCTTCGCGAGGAGGGATGAGGGATGAGGGATGAGGGATGAAAGAACGGCTTTGATTGGTTGGTGTTAATTTGATGGCGTTTTTTTTGCTTCGTCGGTCACGTCTTCTGCCCCCCAACCCCCCAATTTTGGGGGACTTTAAAGCAAGAGTTTTGGCTTAAAGTTCTCCATTTGCAGGGAATTTCTAGAGAGGAATCTGTGTGAAGCCTTTCATCAAATTCACAGTAAAACTAAAAGCTCTGATCTCAAAGTCCCCCAGAATTGGGGGATTTAGGGGGCAGAAGACGTGACCGACGAAGCGAAAAACTCATCTCACATTGATTTTTGGCGCTGTCGGGTGAGAATGCTCATCACTTCTCCCAATGAGGGCGCAGGCAGTAACGGACTCCAATCACTGGCATTCGCAAATCGTCGAACGTGCAGATTTTGAATCGTCTCCGTTACACCGTCTGAAGAACCGATCAGCAACACTCGCAGAATTTCAAATTCATCAGAGTGGGGAATGGCTGCGTCGGGTAAAAGATCCTGTAGTGGAATCCCTGCTGAAACGCGAAACGAATTCAAGGTGAAACGGCAAATGGAATGGGGAAGAAAACGGCGTTGAATTGATTCTAAAAATGCGTAGGCAAAATCGCACAGCCAAAAGCCAGCGTTCAAAAGTCGCTCTGCCATGATGGGTACTCCAATTTTAAGTTTCCGAAGAAACCCAAAAAACTAGCCGCCCCGACGATCGTGACAAGTCGGAGCGGCCAAAGGAGTGTTAAAATCCTCCATTAGCCCTCTGGACTGGGTGTATCAGTCTCGCGGGTTAGCTGCCCTCGGTTGCTCTAACAGCCTTGGGCGGCGACAGACTAGATTTTTTGGGCGATCGGACGACCTTCTCGCGACGAAAAGATGTCCTTGATTTGAGAGAATATCTGGAATTTTGATTCTCGTCAAGTAGAGGCTGAAGTAATCTTGTGGTGAGTACTTTTGCTTATTGATATCCCGCTGCTTGCAGTCCAAACAGATAGGCGTAGCGTCCTTTGGCTTCTACTAAGTCGCTGTGGGTGCCTTGTTCGACGATTTCGCCTGCCGACAGCACCATGATTTTGTCAGCCATTCTGACCGTAGAGAAGCGGTGAGAAATCAAAATTGCCATCTGGTTGGGGGTCATGGCGCGAAAGCGATCGAAGATTTGCACTTCTGATTCGGCATCCATTGCAGAGGTCGGCTCGTCTAAGATCAACAGGTCGGCGCTGGTTCGCATGAAGGCCCGTGAGAGCGCGACTTTTTGCCACTGTCCGCCCGAAAGTTCGCGTCCGCTTTTGAACCATCGTCCCAGGCGAGTTTGGAAGCCTTCAGGCATTTCTTCAATAAACGGAAGCGCGTTGCCTTTGTCAGCAGCTTGATGCCAGCGATCGCTATCTTCCAGATGAACGACATCACCAACGCCAACGTTTTCGCCAACGCTAAATTGATACCGCATGAAATTTTGAAAGATCACGCCGATGCGTTTTTGGAGAACGTCAACATCCCAGATTTGTAAATCCAAGCCGTCGAGCAAAATTCGCCCAGAGTCAGGGGTGTAGAGTCTTGTCAGCAGTTTAATCAGCGTTGTTTTACCAGAACCATTTTCACCCACGATCGCCAGCTTTTCTCCTGGCTTGAGATGAAAGGTTACGTCGTCGATCGCTCGTTTTTCTTGACCGGGATAGGTGAAACTGACATTCTCAAATCGCAGCCCATCACCGGGAATTGTGCCCTGGGTGGAAAGTCCTTGAGGATGAGGAATTTTTTGTTCTAAAAACTCGTACAGATTCGAGAGATACAAACTATCTTCATACATCCCGCCAATCGAACTCAATATCGACGCGAACGCAGATTGACCCTGACGGAATACGACAAGATACATGGTTAATTCACCCAGGGTAATGCGACCGAGAATGGTTTCGATCACAATCCAGACATACGCACCGTAAAAGGCAGTTGTACTAACGAGACTGAGTAGATAACTCCAAACCCCGCGCCGAATAGTCAGATCACGGTCTTCACCAAACAGACGATTGAAAATCGCGTGGTAGCGATCGAGCAGCGTTTCACCCAACTGATAGAGCTTAATTTCCATCGCAGGAGCTTCGTTGGTAATCAGCCATTCTAGATAATTTTGTTCTCTCGATTCAGGCGTTCTCCAGCGAAACAACCGGAATGCCTCACCCGCAAATCGAGTCTCCGCCACAAATGCCGGAATCGCCGTCACCATCAACGCCACCACCGCCCAAATCGAAAATCGAATCAGCAAACCGCCATAGGTAATCAGCGTCAACCCTTCCTGAACGATTCCAAAAGTCCGCCCCACCAGACTCAACGGACGACTGGAAGCTTCGCGTCTGGCGCGGGTCATCTTGTCGTAAAATTCAGAGTCCTCAAAGTGAGCCATATCCAGCGTCAAAGCCTTTTCGAGAATCAGCACGTTGACCTTTTGACCGAGCAGCACCCGCAACAAGGATTGACACAAAGCAAGTCCCTGTCTGCTTCCTGCCAAAATTGCGACGGTGATGGCTTCCAATCCAAGATAGTTTAGAGCCGTCCAGCGGTCACTTTCTACCCTCGATTGAGAGGCGACAACAACAGAATCGACAATCAGTTTTCCAGCGTAAGCGACTACCGCAGGTAACAACCCAGCGATCAAAGTCAGGAACGCTAAAAGAATAGTTAATTGATGGTTGGTTGTCCAGACTAGCTCGATCGCTCGTCCACAGTATTGAAAAATTGAGAGAGATTGAGATGCGCTCTGTAACAAGCGTCTGAGTTGTTGTCGGTAATACATTCTTCCAGGATAGCGTTTGCCTTCAATCGTGAGGTCGGGGAATGAAAAATCGGGGCGATCGAGGCTGATTCAGCAGTTTATACCAGAGATGCTCATAACTTGCGGTCATGGCTTCGACCGTAAAGTGACTGACTGCTTTTTTTCTGGCTTGTTGTCCCAGTCGAATTCGCAAACGTGGATCATCTCGCAATCGTCGGAGTGAATTTACTAATCCATTAACGTCGTTCTTTTCGATCAGCATTCCTGTTTCACCATCGGTAATCGCTTCAGGCATACTTCCGACACGAGTGGCAATCACAGGGATTCCAGCTAACATTGCTTCGACCATTGCTAAGGGGAATCCTTCAGATCGAGAAGGCAGCGCCACGACATCGAATTGAGGCAAGTAAGCACGAGGATTTTCAACCCATCCCGGTAGTGTGACTCGATCGCCAATCCCCAATTCTGCTGCCAACTGTTCTAATGAGTTGCGCTGATCGCCTTCGCCTAAAATGACGACTTGGGTGTTTTCGACTTGAGCGATCGCTCCTAGCAAAATGTCATGTGCCTTCATCGCATCCAGTCGTCCAATACTGCCCACGATCATCGGTTTTCTCTGAGGTAGCGGCTTCGGTTCGCCCAAATCAGGCACCCCATTGGGAATCGAAATTACGCTATGACGACCCAGCGCATAAAAGTCCTCCATTTTTCGTGAACTCGCCTCCCCGACCGCAACGTGGGCATCGACTCTCAGAGACAGAAACCGAGTCCGCCACAGGGCGATCGCATCCGTCGTTCTCAAAGGCAACTGATCCACGCGAATCACACGAGCGTATGGAAGCAACAACGCAGCACTTAACGCCGTTAAACACGCCCAGGGAGTACAAAGATTAATGTGAATAATATCGGGACGTAATCGATTAAATGTTAGAAGATGATCCAGAAAGTTATCAGACAAGCAAATTCTAGAAGATTGAGAGCGACGATCAGCGATCGCATTCACAACCAACGACGAAACTCCCACAACCGTGATCTCAATATCCTCAGATGCGGTTGCAACCAAATGACCCAAACTGATCTCAGCCCCTCCAATACCAGCCGAATCGGTATAAACCACTACTCGCAAAGGACGATTTAACATTAGATAACGGCAGTAGAAGCGATCGTAGAACTCTCTGACATCATGGATTGATACACTTTAATATGAGAATCTACAATGCTAGACCAATCAAATTGTTGACTAAATTGATACCCACTAACACTAAGCTGATTTCTCAACTCAGAATCACAAAGCAGATTGAGTAATGCATCAGATAACTGATCAATATTGCGGGGAGCAATTGCTCTCACATTCGGCAAATCACTACGATCAATACAAGTCGCGATTACAGGCAATCGGTGCGCCATCAACGCCAGCAGAGAGCCACTTTTGAGCGTGACCCCGTGATTAAAAGGCAACACGCCAATGTCAGAAGCCGTGAGGTAATGAGAAGCCGTATCCGCATCCAAATAGCCCGTCATGTGAACGTGATTTTTTAGATCGAGTTGAGCGATCGTATCCTCTAATTTTTGCCAATAGTTTTGAGCATCACTGCCCCACAGCGCCAAACTCTCAACCCCGCCAATCAACACCAATCGCGCTTCAGGCTGAGTGACCAAAACCTTTTTGAAAGCGGGTAATAACGTTTCTAATCCTTTAACGGGATGCAGAAATCCAAAGAAAGCAATGACTTTTGAATGCTCTGTCCACTGACAAGCCTGCAATAACTGCTGACGAGCGATCGAGCGCGCAACCTTCGCCACTTCAACATTGACCCCAATGGGAATTCGATGAGTTTGAATATGTGGTAAACGCTCACTCATGACTCGTTCTGCATCTACAGTCGTGGTAATAATTACATCGCTTTGAGTGATCAAAAAGCCATCTTCACGATCCCACCAGCCCCGTTTCTGCCCCGATGTCTTCAACCATTCAACCAGCGATGTAGGAATCCATTTCGGCTGCCATTCCCACCAGCCATACTCATGAATGGTTGTTACGATCGGAGAGTGCCACCCCGATAGCCTCAACAGCAGTGGTAGTAGGAAGATGGCCCGATCGAATCCATAAGTTCCCGCAGCGTGTTGAATGTGTAAGATATCCGCCTGAGTTTGGTGAATCGCTCGAATTAAGGGAATCAGATTGCTGATATTCCAATCCTTTACAACACCTCGAATTGTCGAATCAGTTCCCGCCTCATGAGTGGTCAAAACGATCGTTTCGATTCCCCGTTCAGTCAGCGCATTTCTCAAGCGATCGGTATAGTGAGCCACGCCACAGCGATCGGGTTTGTAAGTGCCAGCAATCAGCGCAATCCGGGTCATTCTCTAGAGCGTTGTCGTTCAACTTTCGTTCATCTCATTGTGTCGGATGCATTGAGATTGCCAATCTACTTTTCGGTAGAATATTTCGCATTTTTCTGATGAGCATTGACTTTTGTAAACGTAAATTTCTAATACAAATCTTCAGTTAGAGAGAGGAGAAACCGTATCATAAGCTACAGAATAAATTTTATCGCGTTCTACAAACTTCTCGAAAACGAGGCTTTAAAAGGGCGCAACCCTGACGCTACAAAGGATCGTGTTATGCCACTAGAATCAAACTTTTGTGCCATCAATCCCTCATCCCGCGCTTGGGAAACACTTCGAGGTCGATCGGTTAGCTGTTCTCCCAGATTTACGCCCTCAATGTGGGTGAGATTGCTTAACCCGCCCACTGCATTCAGCTTTGATGAAGCGTGGCTCCTCTGTCAATCTGCCGAAAACCACTGGTTAGCCTGGATTCCTGACTATGGCGAAATCTTGCTGCACACCGACGAATTTTGCAGCCTGACAGAAGATTAAACCACCGATTAAAAAGCCCTCAAACCCTGTGTCAATGACGCACTCAATTTTTACATCTAAGGGCAATGTACTCGCGGATATGATCTGCAACTTGCTCCTGCAAATCATCGAGCAGAGATTCGAGCATTTTGACGATCGTCGTAATAGCGGCTGAAGACATAAGCTCAGGAGTCGTAAGTAATCTGGGGCAATACTTGAGAGTCATTTGTTGATTTTAAGTAGATAGGTTGCACCTGGAGAATGTAGATTTCTGTCTACTAAATTCCACAAAACTTACTGAAGTGTACTAAAACTTAGATGGGTAGAGCATTTGAGATGGCTTTGATCCTCGACCTGCAACCCCAACTGTTACACGAGGATCTTGAGACGTTGATGTATATGACGCGATCGGAGTCCTACGACTTTCAGACATCGCTTGATGATTCTTTTTTCACCGCATGTGATCAAGGATTTGATGATGAATGGAGACGAATCATTGCCAACAATCAGCATCGGATGGGAGAGGAATCTTTCTCCGAGACTTATAACCAGACTCGTCGAAGCGTTTTTCTTAACAACCAGTTGTGTTTTCGTATTCTGATTGATGATGATACATACGACAACACCTGGTGGGCGTTTTCAGAGTGGCTATTTTCAATTAGCACTAGTGAAGGATTAGTCGGCTATCTTTTGGATGTTCTGGATTTAACACGCACGGAGCCTGACCTAATCTATTTTGAGAAAGCAGGGATGACTACGATGACTACCCGATCGGTCAAAAATTGCACGATTCCCAATTCTCTGATGCACTCTATTAACGAGTTGCTAGGAGGTTCTGATAGATGAGTTTTTGCGCGAAAGTAACTAGGTCAAATGAACTTCCATACAAACCAACAATGTGGCATGATTGGCGATAGAGTCATCGAATAAGGAATATGTCTACTTATCAAGAGATTCGCCGCGAAGTTAAAAATCTTAATCCCGATGAGCAACTCCGTCTGCTAGAAGAGTTGGCTGCAATGGTGCGTCGCCGTATGCTGGTAAAACCGAAACGTAGCATTGTGGAACTAGAAGGCTTAGGAAAAGAAAATTGGCAGGGAATTGATGCTCAAGAATACGTTAACCAGGAACGTGATTCATGGGATGGCTGACTCAGCTACAAGGTAAAGTTGTTGGTTTAGATACGGCACCACTCATCTATTTGATTGAGCAAAATGAGACATATTTAAGGATTGTTCGTACCTTTTTTCAAGCAATGAGCCGGGGTGATTTTCAAGTCGTGACATCTACATTGACTTTGACAGAGGTACTGGTTCATCCACTTCGGGCGGGCAATATAGAACTTGTTGAACAGTACCGCGATATTATTCTTGATCAAGAAAGTCTAACAACAGTATCTATCTCTGCTGAGATTGCCGAAGTTGCGGCCCAGTTGAGAGCAACACGTAATTTGAGAACTCCAGACGCAATTCAGGTTGCAACTGCTATACGAGAAGGTGCTACGTTTTTCTTAACGAATGATAGGCGCTTAAGTACTGTCCCAGATTTAGAAGTTTTAGTTTTGAATGAGCTTCTGAGTAAATAGACACTCAACTGGGACGTTAATCTGGAGTTCTAAAGAGCATGAAATCACGCTTCAAATCACGCTTGTCTTTTTGGTTGAGTCGTCCTTTAAGAAAAACATTATCTGGACTGCAAACTCAACAGGCTGATCTCGCAGATCTTTACTTTTGTTATCGACTTTTGTTAGGGCGAAAAGCAGACGCAGAAGGGTGGCAGGCGTGGTCTAAAAATGTCGCTTCAGGAATGTTGATCGACGAGCTTGTCAAAGGCTTTTTAGAGTCTCAAGAATTTCGCAAAAAGCAGACGCTCAGATCAAAAGATCGCATTGTGACGAATGATTTTGTTCTCTATGTCGATCCGGATGATTCTCCGGTTGCAAATGCAATTTCTCAACATCATTCTCAAGATCATTCCCAACAAAAGTATGAGCCTCATGTAACAACAACTCTGCAAAATATTTTGCAACCTGATCATGTTTTTGTCGATGTGGGGTGCAATATTGGCTGGTTTGTTTTGATCGCAGCTTCCAAATTGAAAAAGGGGAAAGTAATTGGATTTGAGCCAAACCAAAATTGCCTACAACTTCTCTATCGCAGCCTTCATGAAAATGAGTTTGAGAATGTGGTGATCTTTCCGTATGCGGCAACGGATAAACATAAGCTTTTGCAACTGAGTGGTCATGCTGCTTATGGATTTGTTCATTCAGTTGATGAGTCTGATGCTGACTATGTGCAAGGAGTGGCGATCGAGACTCTACTCCAGCACGAACCCAAAATTGATGTTGTAAAAATGGATATCGAAGGTCATGAACCGATCGCTCTTCAAGGCATGACAGAAACTTTGCATAAACACAAACCGATCGTCATTTCTGAGTTTCATCCCAAGTTGATTCAATCTTCTGGAAACGGGCAGCCTCAAGAATATTTAGACACACTTGCCAGGTTGGGATATCAACTTTCGGTGATTGAGCTTTCTGGCAACTTAAAAGCAATGAATGAGCCATCTGAAGTGATGAATTATTGGCATCAGATTAACCAAAAATTTGGAACCGGAGATACGATGCATCTGGATATCTTGGCAACCGCGATCGCTTAATTAAAGATTAGGTCGAGCCTTTCTTGAGACGATTTGAGCGATTGATCGGGAGAACTGCGTCCCATTAACGTGGCTTCGATCGCTCGTCCTAAATTATCTGAGATGCGATTGTAACCCGGAAAAATTGGGCGCGATCGTCCATACTTTGCTTGATTTAAAAACACATCGACGGCGGGCTGTTTGGCTTTGAATTCCTGGTAAGCAGCACTCTCGCGAGATTTTAGATTGATGGGCAAATAGCCAGTGCCGATCGCCCATTCGGTTTGAAAGGCTTCGCTCATCACGTATTCGGCGAAGGTGAAGGCGGCTCGTTCTCGATCAGGTGTCGATTTAAAGAGAAACAGATTTTCGCCCCCGATCGCCGTTGCCTGTCGAGTTCCCGATGGAATGGGCATCACGCCAAAATCCGTTTTCGTCGCTTGCAGTTGTCCCAGTGTCCAGGGCCCGGAAATCTGCATGGCCACTTTGCCTGCCAAAAAGCCATCCAACTCATAGCCGCGCTCTGGTTGCGAAAGAATAGCCGAACCGTCTTGAATCAAGTCACGCCAAAATTGCAGCGCTGCGATCGCGCCTTTATTGACGATCGTCACATCCTCTTTGATGACCGAGCCTGTGTTGTTGGGAGTACCCGATTGAACTTCTGTTTTCTCAATCAACTCGCCGCCACCGCTCCACATAAACGGCAACCAGGTAAAGACGCTCCATTCCCCTTTGCCCAATGGCAGCAGCATTCCGTGTTGATCAACTCGTCCGTCGCTGTCGGTGTCACGAGTTAGCCGCCTCGCCACCTGACGAAACTCATCCCAGGTTTTGGGTAGCTCCGTAATACCCGCCGCCTTGAACAAACTAGGACGATAATAAATCCCGACATTGTTGGTGCTAAAAGGAATCGACCAATTTTGTCCCTGATAATTCATCGTTTCAAAAAGGGCGCGATCGAGTTCTCCTTTGAGTGGTGAAGTCGCGAGAAAATCATCCAACGGGCGCAGCGCATCCAATTCGACCAACTGACCTGTCAACATGGGCGCAAACCAGAGCATATCCGGGGCAGCATTTCCCACCACAGCCGCGAGAATTTTGGGCATTTGCTGATCGCCCTGACCCACGTAAATCGATTCAACCTGAATATCAGAATGCTGCTGATTAAACTTGTCCACCAGCTTTTGCAAAACATCTCGATTGGGAGGCGGATTCACCCCTTGCCAAAGCGTGAGTTGAATTGCAGAGGATTGTAAAGCTGAATGACCCTCGCAGCTCGTCAGCAGTAAGCTCAAAAATAAGCAAGCAACCAGCCCAATCAAACAACGCTGCATGATTTGAATCATTGTTTTGAATCCCTCGCCCGCGCCAATCTCTATCTTACGGGAGTCAGTTTAGCGCTCGATCGCTTCGATAATCTAAATACCTCACTATTTGGAAAGATTTCCTGATGAGAAAACTGCTTTCTGGTCTTTCAGTTTTGGCTTTGATGCTGTTGGCTAGCTGTCGATCGACGCAAAAAAATGCAGCGATCGAAATTACTTTAAGCGGTTGGCAAAGCAATCCGGCTGAGTCACGACTATTAGAACAGGTGATTGATCAATTTGAGAAAAAATACCCTAATATTCGAGTCAAGCGAGAAGTCATCAACAGTCAATATATGGATGTGATCAAAACTCGTTTGATTGGAGATGTGGCTCCAGATGTATTTTATTTAGATTCATTTGAAGCTCCTTTACTGATGAAATATGAAGTACTAGAGCCGTTAGATTTGTATATTACACCTGAACATAATATCAAAGATTTTGAATCATCTTTAATGAATGCTTTTAAGCAAAATGACAAAATCTATGGCATTCCTAAAGACTTTTCCACACTCGCTCTTTTCTATAATCAAGCTGCTCTTTCTCAAGCAAACATTGCGCCTCCTAAAACCTGGAATGAATTAATTCAAAAGTCTAAAAGACTGACGATCGACCAAAATAAGGACGGCAGAATCGATCAATATGGAATGGGAGTCGCTCCAGAACTTGCAAGGCAGTCTTTTATGATCAAAGCTTTTGGTGGCAAGCTAGTAGATCAGAAAAACTACGCTGCATTCGCCGCCCCAGAAGGCTTGAAAGGATTGCAATTAGTGGTAGACCAGTATCGAAACGATCGCTCTGCCGCTCAACCGTCTGATGTGGGAGCAAACTCGAATAGTGAGGGATTTGGACAAGGGAAAATTGTGATGGCGATCGAGGGTGCCTGGGCAATTCCCTACTTTCGAGAAACCTTTCCTAACTTAAAGTTTGCGACCGCAGAAGTGCCGACAATTAATGGTAAAAAAGGCACAATGGCGTACACGGTTGCCTATGTGATGAATCGCCAATCAAAACACAAAGAAGCTGCCTGGAAACTGATCGAATATTTGACCAGCCCAGAGGGAATGAAAGCATCAGGTAATCAGGGGTTTGCATTGCCATCGCGTCGATCGGTCTTAACTGAGTTGGGATACGATCGCGATCCTCTTTATGCGCCTCTAGTCGCCGGAGCCAAATACGCCACCATCTGGCAAGCAGGCGAAACTTTGCCCACAATTCTCACCAATTTCGACAATCAATTCATTAGCGCTTTGTTGGGAGAGCAATCATTACCTGATGCGATGAAAAAAGCTCAAGATACCGCGAATCGAGAAATTTATTTATCAAACTAGTGATGCTAAAAAAACACTTCTGGAACAAACAAAGTTCGAGAGAAGGCGTGACGGGCTATGTTTTTATGATGCCTACGATCGTCATTTTAGGTATCTTTTTAGTCTTACCGATTCTCTACACGATCGTACTCGCATCTCACAGAGTTCAACTTTTGGGTGAGGTGAGTTACCGATTTAATGGATTGAGAAATTTTGTACGAATGGGAAGCGATGAGCGAGTCTGGATCGCTTTACAAAATACGGTTGAATATGTGGCGATCGTCGTTCCAATTCAGACGCTACTTGCCCTTAGTTTAGCTTTAGCATTGAATACAAAAATCAAAGGAAAAAGTTGGTTTCGGGTAGCCTTCTTTTTACCAACCGTAACTTCTTCAGCCGTCCTGACACTGATTTTTATGTGGATTTATAATACGAATGGCTTACTAAATAGCTTCCTTGGCTTATTCGGAATTTCTGCGTACAACTGGCTAGGCGATCCAGAAGTGGCGCTCAAGGGAATCATGATCATGAACATTTGGTCAACGGCACCTCTGTTTATGGTGATTTATCTAGCAGCCCTTCAAGATATTCCAGAAAGTTTATATGAGGCAGCCGTGATTGATGGCGCGACACCCTGGGAAAAATTTTGGTGCATCACACTTCCCTTTTTGAAACCTGTTACTTTTTTTGTGATTGTAATGGGAGTAATTGGGACGTTTCAATTATTTGATCAGTCTTATATCTTCTCTAATGGCTCAGGCGGGCCGAATAATGCAACCTTGACGATCGTGCTTCTAATCTACCAATACGCCTTCAAAAACTTGGATATGGGCTACGCATTAGCGCTGACGTTAATGTTAGCTTTTGTGATTATGAGTGTGACTTTAATTCAAAGAACGCTGTTCAAAGAAGAAAGCTTAGATTAGGTGAAAAAATGATGCGATCGCTAAGGTCAAACTGGCTTCTCTATGCAGGATTAGTCCTCTATACGGTGATTACGTTCATTCCATTCACCTGGGCGTTGTCTGCCTCGTTCAAGTCGTTGGCAGAGATCTCGGCGGGGGGCGCTAACTTTATCCCACAGGAGTTTACGATCGAGAATTATCAGAAAATCTTCACACAAGAGCCTTTATTTGGAAGATGGCTCTTCAACAGTGTCTTAGTAGCAGTGATTGTAACAATCTTCAATCTACTATTTAATTCAATGTCAGGATATGCCCTAGCGAGAATTCATTTTCCAGGTAGAAAATGGTGGTTTTTTCTGATTTTGGCGGTCTTAGTAGTCCCCGGTCAGATTACATTACTCCCCAAGTTTTTGATTTTAAAATCCTTCGGATGGCTTAATTCTTATCAAGGATTAATTGTTCCCACTTTAGTCAATGCCACCTTTATTTTTATGATGCGTCAGTTCTTTCTCAACTTTCCCAAAGAATTAGAAGAAGCGGCCGCATTGGATGGATTAAACCGTTTTGAAACCTTTTTTCAAGTCGTTTTACCGCTTGCAAAACCTGCTTTAGCGGCTCAAACAATTTTCATTTTCATGAGTTCCTGGAACGAATTTCTCTTACCGCTTGTCGTCATGTCTAACCCAGAAATGTTCACGCTACCGTTAGGGCTAAATGCTTTTAAGGGGGAATATATTACTTATTGGAACTACATCATGGCCGCCTCAATGGTGTTTACCCTTCCCGCTCTGGCAATCTACGCCTTTTTTAATCGCTACTTTATTCAAGGAGTCACCTTTACAGGTGGAAAATAAGAACCCTTTGATCGCAATTTTTGTCTATTCTATAAATCGAGCGACTTTCTTACATTTTCAATCAGGCATTCTCAATCAGGTATGGCAGGACATAGCAAATGGGCAAACATCAAGCGGCAAAAAGCCAGAGTCGATGCCGTCAAAGGGAAAGTGTTTACCAAAATCTCACGGGAAATCATCGTCGCTGCGCGGAGTGGCGTTCCTGATCCAGCTAGCAACTTTCAACTGAGAACGGCGATCGACAAAGCCAAAGCCGCAGGCATTCCCAATGACAACATCGATCGCGCGATCGCCAAAGGTGCAGGCAAACTCGGCTCAGACGCACCGTTGGAAGCGATCCGCTACGAAGGATATGGGTCAGGGGGAGTCGCTGTCTTAATCGAAGCCCTGACTGACAACCGCAACCGCACTGCCGCCGAACTACGGATCTCCTTTAGCAAAAATGGCGGCAACCTGGGCGAAACAGGCTGTGTCGGCTGGATGTTTGAGCAAAAAGGCGTGGTAGAAGTTTCCTTCGCGCTACAAAAATCGGGACGAGGGCGCGACTCCTTGCGGGTAACTCAGAGAGATCGTTCCCCTCACCCAGAACCTCTCAACGAAGATGAATTTCTCGAAGCCTGCCTCGAAGGAGGAGCCGAAACCTACGACCTGATTGACACCGAAGACGGAAAAGTTGCCGAAGTTTTCACGCAGGTCGAAAATCTCGAAACCTTGAGCCAAACCCTCAAAACCAAGCACTACACTGTCACTCAAGTCGAACTGCGCTGGATTCCGCAAAACACGATGGAGGTCACCGATCCAGACCAGGCACGATCGCTCCTCAAACTGATGGAGGCGCTCGAAGACCTTGACGACGTTCAGAGCGTCACCGCAAACTTTGAGATGGCAGACGACCTGATCGCCCTGAGCATCGTGTAGACCTGCAAAAGAAAATCCCCGGAGCAACCAGGATGCCCCCATCCAAGCTGTCTCCGAGGAGTCTGTGCTCTATTCGTCTACTAGGATAGGCTTCCTTTCCCAGGTTCCCCTTCCTCCAAGTGGGTGGACTTATGAGGTGATAGTTAGTTATGAATCGACAGAACTCTCAGTTTCATCGATCGCAACCCTAAATCGCAGAATTAATTGTGCCGTCGATCGCGTTCACCGCCTTACTGCAATGAGAAGAACGATCGCGTCGTCATCGCTGGTTGTTTTAACTATCTGTCACATCTTTAATGTGAATTCGATGAGAGTTTTTTCGCTTCGTTGTTCACAGCTTCTGCCCCCCAAGCTGCCAATTTTGGGGCACTTTCAGAGAGGAATTCTGGTTCAAAGTCCCTCACTCGTGGGTGATTTAGGGGGCGTGCCTGGATCTAAAAGCGAAGCGAAGCGTTCATCGAACTGACGTATCTTTAAATGGATATCAACAGTTCTGTTGCGCCAAGTTTGCAAAAAAATTCCTCAAAGAAACCTGGGATGCCCCCATCCAAACTTTCTCTGAGGAGTCTGTGCTCTATTCATTTACTAGAATATAGTTCCAAACAGACTTTCACCTCCTCCAGAAGGGTCGCCTGACTGGGTGATTTGGACTATCTAAGGCGCAACTTTAGAACTGTCAGTGCCCAATAGTTCGGCGATCGCTTGGTGCTCGGCGGGGGGATGAGAGGGCAGTTGTTGACGCGCATCAGTAATCAGCCAGTCAAGAGAAGCGGCTTGTACGTCGATCGTGGCACCCGTCTTATCAACGCAATACCGACCATAAACCAGCTTATCGACTAACCGAACGCCCGGCCCAAGCCGAGAATATTCAAAAATCACGCTGTTATCGACGGTTGCTCCACTACAGACCCAGCAGTTTGGCCCAATCATCGTCGGCCCAACAATCTTGGCCCCATCCTCGATACAGGTCATGCTGCCAATATAGACTGGGCCCTGAATGTCAACTTTGTCCCAATTGACCGAGACATTTAGCCCCGTGTAAATCCCTGGAGCAACTTCATGCCCTGGAATCGCCACATTTTTGACTTCACCCTTCAAGACGCTGCGAATCGCGTGCCAGTAGTCAGGGACTTTGCCAATATCGACCCATTCAAAATCCATCGGCAACCCATAAAAGGGCGCATTCATCTCCACCAGTTTGGGAAAAAGCTCTCCTCCAATGTCGTATTCTTGCCCCGATGGAATGTAGTCCAGGATTTCGGGTTCAAAAATATAGATCCCAGTGTTGATATTGGTGCTGAGGGCTTCTTCGATCGACGGTTTTTCCTGAAAAGCTTTGATCTTGCCGTCTTCGTCGGTCACCACTACTCCATAGCTCGGCACTTCTTCGAGGGGAACGGTTTTCATAATCACGGTGGCGATCGATCCCTTCTCTCGGTGCCACTTCACCGCAGCCGTCAAGTCCAGGTCGATCAAAGCGTCGCCACAGAGCACCACAAAGGTATCGTCAAAAAACGGGGAGAAATCCTGAATCTTTTTCATGCCGCCCGCCGAACCGACCGCCTCGCCAACCAGTTCGCCATCGACAATTCGCCCTTCAAACGAGTAGCCAATCTGCACCCCAAAGCGCTGCCCGTCTCGAAAATAGCTTTCGATCTCGTAGGCTAAGTGGCTCACATTTACCATGATTTCGTCAAACCCGTGTTGACGAAGCAACTCAAGCAGAAACTCCATCACAGGCTTTTGCAGAATGGGAATCATGGGCTTGGGAGTCGTATACGTAATCGGACGAACCCGCGTACCCTTCCCGGCCGCCAGAATCATGGCTTTCATAGATCTTTTTCTCTCAACCCTACACCATCAAAATGCAATCAGAAATCTCGCGATCGAGGTCTCTTTCCAACTATTCACAAACTACTGTTTTAGCAGAGTCCAAAAAAATGTCATCGACCAAACCAGTCTTGTCGTGAATATAACGATTCTCGCTCAAATTCGACACCGCCTAAAGACCGAACCCTCAACAGTATGCGCCGAGAAGGTTTCTCGCTGCTCCAGTTTGGGATAAGGCTGCCCAAGTGCAGGTGAAAACGCAGAATCGTGTAACCTTGCCAACCTTAACGTACGCCGACAGGTTTCGTCGATTGGCTGATTGTAAATTGTTGGTGTTAGATTGCTGACATCAAAATAAAACAGGGTGGTGAAGTTTTTTTCTTCGTGGTTTTTATTTTGCGGTTTGGCGCTTCTGCTCCTTGCTGTGGAGAACTTTAAACCAAGATTTCTAATTCAAATCGCTCAAGGGCTAATCGGACAAAATACTGCTGGATAGGTCACTTAATTCTGATCCTCCCAGTAAGAGAGACTTGACTTTGAGATCTTGATAAAACTCTTCTTGAGCAAGCTCGACTTTAGATTGGGCAGACAACAGCAGCAGCGCCCAAAACACGCCCACTCGCTCATGATTGGGGTGAGAAGCATGGGCGGCTTCATCGGGATCAGAAGGACGCTGGGCCTTGAGGGCCACCCAAAATTCTAAAACCAGGTCAAAATCGATCCAGTCTTTGCCCTGTGCGACATCCGTCCAGTGTTCGAGAAAAAACTGCTCGATCGCCACTGCCATTTCTGAGAGATTTTCCTGGTGGGCAAGGGCGGCGATCGCTTTGACGGCCTGCGATCGAGTTTGTTTTTTTGGGCGACGAATGGCAGAACGTGGGGCTTTGTCCTCCAGCGCTTCGGCAATCAGTTGTAGCTGGTCGATTAGTTCTTTAAGCGTGACTCGACGGTTTCGAGGCGGTTGGGCCACGGCTCTACGTCGTAGCTGACGTTCTAGATTAAGCGGTAGGGCGTTCCCATTCAGGTCGGCTCCTTCCAAGAAGTCTTCTTCATACTCCGATTCAGCGAGCGGTTCAGGTTGAGTAATGCTGTCTGCTTTGAGCAACAACAACATAGATGCATAGAGAAACGCCTGCCCCGACTGTGAAAGATTGGATTCGTACTGTTCTCGTCCGCTCGCCGTGGGTGCCAACTCACTTAAGAAGCGATCGATGACATCAATCACCTTCACATCCCAGGGGTCAATTTCTCCCCGTTCTGCCAGGTCAATCAGGAGGGCGATCGCGTCCTGTGCTAAAGAGAGGGTCATAGGGGAAGGGATGAGGGATGAAAGCTGAATGGTCTTATGGTGGCACGATTGTAGCGAATTGGTCACTTGATTTTGATCTGCACAAAGTAGGCGGCCGCCAGCAGAATAAACACCAGCAGCACACCAGGCACCCAAAGACTCCACAAACTACCCGGATCAACTAGCTTCATCCCTCATCCCTCATCCCTCATCCCTCATCCCTCATCCCTCATCC